>JAYVIY010000053.1:0-5592 GCA_043769795.1 Pseudobdellovibrio sp.
GTATTTGAGTTTCCAACTTCGTGAGGACTCAGGATAATTTTATAATTTTGTTTTTTCAACTCGTTGAAAAATAAAAACAGCACGGCCTCATCTTCGGGCCAAGTCGAGCCACAGATAAAAACCTTTGAGTTTTTTATTATGTTTAATCGAGAGGGCTGCTGCAACCGATGGAAAACCTGATCAAAACGCGTGTCACCGTCGGCTGAAATATTTTTTAAGCCTTCTGTTAGTAGCTCTGATTTTGTAACTTCATCTTGGCAGGATATAAAAGTCATTTTTTGCAGAAGTGGCAGTGTCAGCAAGTGGCTCACTCCAGCCCGTGACTTGTGCGCAATAACACCCATTTTGATTTTTCGTTTTTGGGCTTGGTAAATTAACTCAGGCCAAAGATCGGTTTTTGAAAAGATCAGAACCTTTGGCTTCAGGTAATCGATTAAGTTGTTTATTAAAGCGGGTTCATCCCATGGTAACGGAATAAATTGATCTACAAACTCGGTAATATTATAAAAAAGCTTTTCAGCCGAAGGCGAAGAATAGGTAACTACTATCGAAACCTCTGGCTTTTGCTCATGAAGAAGTCTTATTACTGATTTACAGTATTCAATTTCACCGCTGGAGGCGTGAAACCAATAGGTGTTGCTAAAGTAATTTTTTTTCGTGTAGTCAGAGTTGCGCAGCTTGATCCAGACCTGGTTTTTTTTACTCAAAAAGGGCGCGAGAACAATCACCAAGTTCTTTAAGAAGAAATAGAAAAATCTGTAAATCAGAATCACTTGATCGCCGCCAATATGCCGTTCATTTTTACTGAAACTTCTTCTGCAGAAATTGAGGTTAAACATTCCTGATAAACAGAGTTTTTACAGGGACCCTGACCATGCTTCGAACAGGGTCTGCACTTTAATTCTCTTTCAAGAATGAGGGTGTCGGGTCGCGAAGGAAACCCAAATGGGGCCGGACCCATTAGGGCGATAGTGGGTTTTCCGAGTTGTTCTGAAAAATGCAAAAGACCGGTGTCATTGCTGATAACTAATTTTGCAATTTGCAAAATAGCCGCAGAAGTCTGGAGGTCAGAGAGCCCGGTTAAATTAGTCACATTTTGGTTTTCGTTTAAAGATTCTGTGAAACTATCCTGAGCTCCGGCCAGAATTACAAAATTTTTGTCGGGATTTTTCTTAATGAGGTCGTCCCAATGCTTTAATGGCCAACGTTTCAGTACATAGGCCGCCGAAGGCACCAGTGCAATAAAATCTTTTTTTGAAACCAATTCGGTGGCTTTTTGCTGATGTTCTTTTCTAATAAAAATCTGAGGAGTGGGAGGAAGTCTGAATTTCATTCCCCATTTTTCAAGGGGCTTGATCAGGTCGCGCTGCCCTGAAAAAGGTTTGTCAAACTTATTGATCTGAAATTGAATCAGTAAAAAACGTTTAAAGCGCATCATCGGCCTAACAAGACATGTTTCAGGCCTGATAATATTTCTTAGAACAAACGACCTCAGATTGTTATGGGCGTCGTAGATATGGGTAAAATTCTGAGCCTTGAGTTCTCTTGCCAAGTTGATTAATCCCGAAAAACCTGACTTACGATCCAGTTTCCAGATCTTGTTAATATTCGGATGGTTTTCAAGAAGTGGCGCCAGATCGTGGCGGGTTACAAAATGAATTTCAGCCTCTGCAACATAAGATTTGATAAAGCTCGGGATGCTCAATGCCTGAGTTAAATCGCCAATACTTGAGAATCTTATTATGAGAATTTTCATTATATTTAGACATACTATTTACAAAAACTGGCATCTGTCCAGTTAGCAATGACGAACTCAGCTCATTTTTAGGCCATCTGGCGTAAATTTGGTTTCAGCTCGCAAAAAGGGCATGAGACTTGAAATACATTGCTTATGCGGTCATTACATATCTATTTGATTAGTCTGCTCTCTGGATTTTGTTCAGTGTCTCATTCTGAGATTCGAACCTCATTGCTGGCTCAAGGGCTTTCCTTCATCAGTTCGGATTATGAAAGCACCGATAAAAAATCCTTTGCCTTCGTCGGGGCCACATTAAAGTCAGACGCAAAATCAGAAGATGCATTTAAAATTAATTTAACCGCTCAGTATGCCGTAGGAAATTCTGTTTTAAGTTTTCTGAATATCCGCGAAATTTTTTACACTAATAAAATTGACGAAAAATCCTCTTTGCATGTGGGTCGTAAGCTTCACAACTGGTCTTCGCTCGACACCATCTGGAATCTCGGTGTATTTCAGCCGCAGTTTAAATGGAACCCGTTGTTACCCGAAAATCAGGGATTAACCGGTCTTTTCTGGAATAAAAGTGACGCCGGTCTCGGTATTACATTATTTGCCTCACCTCTTTATATTCCTGATCAGGGTGCCAGCTACGAACTTAAAGACGGACAATTTCAATCGGGAAATCCTTGGTTTGCCTCACCTCCGCAAAACGTTAAATTTCAAGGCCAAACTTTGCCGATTGATTACGATATCGCAAAACCTGAAACCAGCAGCGTAATTTTTCAGACCCAGTTCGGAGCGCAAGTGCGTTTAGGTCAGGGTAATGGGTACTTCACGCAACTTGCCGGAATTTACAAACCGGCAAATCAATTGGCTTTGGGTTATAAAGGAGTACTAGTCACCACGCGGGTAAGAGTCGACATCACACCCAAAGTTTACTTTGAAAATGCCTATTCAGCCGACATTGGCTATCGACAAGACTGGGGAATTGCCCAGTTGTCATTACTCTACAGCAACCCGCAGTCTCCAACATTTGATCCCAGTTTTAATTCGCCCGAATTTCGCCCGAGCTTGAGTTGGGGGCCACAAATATTTTATAAGTTTAAACCATTCGATTTTTTTGTCGGGTATCTTGATACCACCGGCGGTGATGTTAAAGATGTGGGGCCGGATGCCTCAGCCGACCGTGCGTCTTTGTCGCAGCGCTTTCTTTACCGCCAAGCACTTCAGGTTCAGGTGGCTTATTCTGAAGTTTTCTGGAAGCAGGTCAAATTTGATTCGTCATTGCAATTTAAAACGAGTTCTAAAGAAGGATTTCGACAGATTAAATTTAAAAACTCTTTTAACGTTAAAGGGCCCTGGGCTTTTTGGCTCGATTTTTTACTGATTGATACAGATAGCTCCCTTCAGTCGAATGTTGAACCCTATAAAAGTTTAGATCAGGTTTGGTTGGGAGCTAGTTATGATCTTTAATCCGACACTGTCGAAAAGTATTTTAGCTAGTACGCTCTTTCTTACTTTGGGTTGCAGTGATTTTTTAAAAGGTAGACCGAAAGAAGAATTAAATATCGAAATAAAAAAAGAATCCTTAAGCTGCCTTAAAACGGTATCACTGGATTTTAAAAAATTTTTGAAGTCGGAATCGACGGATGCAGAAATCGAAAAGACATTCTCCTGCTTTGACAACACGCTCAAAGAATTTCAAACGAGGGCCGAGGGGGCCACTGATAAAGATGCGTTCACCTCAGACGAGCTCTTTCAAATTTTCGAGAAGTTTTTAAATGAAAGTCAGGTTTCCAAAGAGGCCACCGCTGATTTACTGGCTCTGAAATCGGCTTTACTGGGTGGCACAGGTCAGAAAATTACTAAAGCAGAAATCGCTGGACTGCGCGAGTACCTACTTGTGTTAAGAACCGAAATTAAAAACTTACTTCCTTACGCGCAGCTGATTATGTTTAAAAAGAACGAGGTCGTATTCTCAAAGTCAATGATCAGAAACGGCTTTGCCCAGCTCAATCTGAGTTTAAAAAATTTAATGAAGGCCTCGCGAATTTCACAGTCGAACTATCAGTTCAACGACCTTAAGAATCTCGCCCATAATCTGAATTTAATTACAGATGATCAGAAGGATCTGTTGATTCTGGCAGAAAAAGTAAATGGTTTGCTTGTCGGAAACGAGCAGATTGCAACTGAGGCTGAACGCCACCTTTATATAGACAATTTAACTGAAGTTTTAAGGCTTTATTCAATGCAGGTACAGGGTTATGTAAAGTTTCAGATCAGTTCTCCTGAAGTTCTATCCGGAGCTTTTGAGTATGTCCACGACATGCTCGAGCTGCTTGAAAATACAATTCAATTCAGAAAGTCTAAAATGATTTCCGCTGAGAGCATCGACCCTTTACTAGTTGAAATTCTCAAAAAAGACGTGTTGCCCGTAAAGCTATCTAAAGAAACTGCCTTGGGCTTTTACAAGACCCTGCTCGTCAGGGTATTTGATTCAGGGCTTGATGGAGATACCAATGCATTTGACGGTATTAAGAAAGTTCATCTGGTGAATTTGAAGCGCGAGCTGGCCACTTACAGATTGTTCAATAAATTTGTCGAGAAGGTCAGTGGTTTGGCATTTATCAAGAGCCCCGCAGCGGGACGTCTTTCGTTAAAAGATATTCAGAATCAACTGAAACAATTTAACCCAAAGGCAGAAAATCTACTGACTGAACTTGATCTTGCAACACAAGAGCAGGTGCTTGCGGCCTTTGAAGAAATCCGCACTGAGTTTTTAGCTCAAGACCCGGTCATATATCGCTTTAATAAAGTCGTTTTGGCGGCAAATCAGGAAATGTGGAATCAAAACTGGGAAGATCTTTCCCGAGGTCTCTATCATGCGATGCTTTCGCGAGAACTTCTGAACGGTTGGGGGCGAACATCTCAAAATAAAGAATTGAAAACCATTGCGGTGAACGAGCAGGGGCTGATTCAGTGGTATTCTGAATTTCGCAAGTTCGGTATTGAAATAAAATCATTTGATCCGCGCTCTAAAAATTCCGGTGCTTCAAATCTGCTGTCGGCTAATCTGTTTACCCGCGACGGAAACGGCGATCAGAAGTTGAATTTCCGTGAGGCGACTCAGTTTCTTAGTATTCTTTTTAGCGGAGGCGGGCAAATTTCGAAAGAGATGTATGAAAGCCTCAAAAAATCTAATTGCAACTTACCTGAATTAGACGTTTTTGATTTTAACTGGAATAATGAAGCCTGTGTGATTGACAATTTGCGGGCAAATTTTAAAAATTATTTTTCTAATTTACCCTACATGTCTCGCTACCTCGATCAAATCAGTAAAAATGAAGAAGAATTCAAGCAGTTCTATGACACATTAATTGCGGTGGCCCGTATCGATGCGACAAACAAAGGCCGTATTGAAACAGCTGACTTGCGGGCGCTTAGCATTCTGCTTCACTACGTGGAGTCTCTGTTTGCGGCTTTTGACAAAGATCGCAATGGTCTGCTTTCAGAAGCAGAAATCAAGAGCACTTACCCTCGATTTAAAAGCTTTGCCGAGCAGTTCGCGCGAAAATCGGCGGGAGCCCAGATTGAGAAATTCAATTATTGGAGAAACTCAATTCTAGGAATGAACAGTTGCTTTACTGAACAAGATCTAATCAGGGACTCTTTTGTCTTTATGGTTTATAATGGTAAGTCTCCCGCGCAATCCGATTTAACCAGTTTTCCGTGCTTACGTAACGAGCCATTGATAAAATTTAACGGCGAAGTTGATCGAAAACAGATTATTAACACTTTAAAAATTATTAAAGCCGTATTAGGCTCCTAGACAATGTTTTCAAAGTTGACCTCGA
>JAYVIY010000054.1:0-5590 GCA_043769795.1 Pseudobdellovibrio sp.
TCAAAACCGAAGAGGTAATGTACGGAAATAAAAGTAGTACGCCGCGGTCGCGAACGGCCCCGGCTTCAAGAGCCAATCGTTCTGAAGCCCGAGGCACAACCTGTAATTCGGGGTAGTCGAGCGCTTTTAAGTCTTCGAATTTAATTGGGGGATCGCTGGCCTCGGTCGAGGATTTTGACTCTTCCTTTTTTTCGGAAGTTAGCGTCGAGGGCGGATTTGACGCTGATGCCCCCGACTGTTGCGCTAACACTTTTAGGTTGATTGCAAACAAGGCGAAAAGAAGCGAAAAGGTGACTCGTTTTTTATACATGCAGTAATTTTAAAAAACCAAGAACCAACTGGCTAGACTAGAATAACTTTACTGCACCTATGTCTGTACTACCCAAAGAATCTAGACTCTCTCTAAGAGCAAAATAAGCTGATAAGTCATTGAGAGAAATGAATCAATGAGAAAACATAGAATGCGGATCTATTTTGTAATGTCGGGTGTGGCCATAGCAGCTGCATTTTTTCTATTGATTCAGTCAAACCCGTCCGCTTCATTTAAGAGCGAAAACTCCGCGCCATCCAATTCAACTCAAGAGCCACTAAAAAAAAGCTCGCCGTTAAAAGCTTTCACGGCCGAAAAACCACAATTATTTGGAATTCGCAAGAGACATCCTTCAGCCCAAGCGGTAGCACCCACCGAAGCCTTAGTTGCGAATCCAATCCTTACCTCAACACGATGGAAAATCTGGCCACATAAAAAAGCGATAGCTCCCGACCTGAAAAATGAGAATGATCTGCCGTTGGTCACCGTCGGTAATTTTATTATTGTTGAATCGACAGAAGAAAATTCAAGTATGACCGATTTCAATCTGAATTCACCGGTCGTGGTTTTTGATGGTCGAATGAAAAAAACCGGTATTATCACCGGCACGCTCACTGTTCGTACTTTAAGAAAAGATCTTCTCATGGCCGACTTGGCTAGCTTGAACGCCGCTATCAGCGACGAATTTGAAAACATAAATACTTACTTTGTAATCAGTAGCGAACAGCGTTTCAACCTTGAATTGCTCTACCTCAATATAAAATCAAAATCTTATGTAGAGCACGTCGAGCTCGAAATCTTGAGCAAAACCTATGAAAAATTTTAAACTTAAAAAAACACGTACTATTTTAAGTTTACTTCTTTTATTGCTGGTGATTTCAGGAGTAATTACAAGTTGTGCAAAAAGTACTTTTACAAGCAGTTCGAGCACTTCGGCCGCTGACCCGTTTTTAAAATACGCTTGGCATTTAAGTAATACCGGCCAAGCTGTTTTTGCTGCTGCCGGTGGCACTGCGGGTTTTGATCTGAATTTGTCTGCGACCTGGAACCAACAAATTTTCGGTAGCGGCATTCAAATTCAGATATCTGATGATGGCGTCGAAGACCTTCACGAAGATTTGCTGGCTAATTTTCCGTACTTAAATGAATCCAAAAACTATATTTTGGCAAGCCCTTATGTGGCCACATTTTCACGGCCGATCAACGCCGGAGACAATCACGGCACCTCGGTCTCAGGCCTGATCGCCGCCGTTGGTTCGAATAGTGTGGGTTCAGTTGGAGTTGCACCGAAAGCAAAGCTGACTTCGGCAAACTTACTCTCAGAGGCCGTGACTCAGTCTTTAGCGAGAGTTATAGATCAGGCCAGTGGCAACTTTGATATTTCGAATATGAGTTGGGGCTATTCACAAAGTGAACTCACACCGCTTGAACCCACCTACGAGGCTCAGCTTAAATCAATGGTAACAACCAAAAGAAATGGCAAAGGTGCTATTTTCATTAAAGCCGCTGGAAATGAATTTGAGACTTATTGCAATGGCTCGACAACTGCCGGTTGCATCGGAAGTTCAAATTTCGATGGTGATAATGTTCTCCCCTACATCATAGTTGTTGCCGCTTTAAATGCCCAAGGCAGCAGTTCATCGTATTCATCGATCGGATCTGATATTTGGATTTCCGGCTTCGGGGGCGAATATGGCGACGACTCTCCGGCAATGGTAACTACCGACCGCAGCGGCTGCACGCTGGGTTACGCAAAAACCGGCGCAACCCCGGCCTTTATGGGTGGTAACTCCGAAAACCCAACCTGTAACTACACCACAACATTTAATGGCACCTCGTCTGCAGCTCCAACCCTAAGCGGCGCCGTTGCGCTCATTCTTGAAGCCAACCCGGCTCTCAGCTGGCGCGAGGTCAAACATATTTTGGCAAGCACGGCGCGTGTCGATAACTATGCCACCGGATCGCTGACTCATCCATTGAGTTTAGCGATGCCGACCGGCTACGCCTGGGATCAAAAATGGGTAACCAATGCGGCCCAATACCGATTTCATAACTTTTTCGGATTCGGACGCATCAATGTTGACGCCGCAGTCACGGCTGCAAAAGCCGCAATAGCTGCGCCTTACGCACTGGGAACTTTCACTGAAACCAACTGGGCCAATGCGAACACCGGACTAACTACGGCAATTCCGGACAATAGCGCCACCGGCGCAACGAGTTCGCTCGTGGTATCTACTGCATTAACGGTTGAGGCCGTTCAAATAAAGGTTTCAGTAACCCATAGTGATATTTCAGAGTTAGCCCTCGAGTTGACTTCTCCGAGTGGAACAAAAAGCATTTTGGTGCCTGCAAGAAATGCGCTCACCGGAGTTTCGAATTTCGTCAGCGATATTTTTCTCTCAAATGCATTTTATCAGGAAACCAGTGTCGGAACCTGGACATTGAAAGTCATCGACGCCAAATCGGGTAATAGCGGCACGCTCACGGCGTTCAGCCTGAATCTTTACGGTGGAGCTCACTAAGTTTTTGACAGTTTCATGCAAAAAAGAAAAACCCCGAGTTAGCTGTTGATTTTTAAATTTTTGGGTGGCGTAATCGAAACAGTGAGAAACCTCAACTTCGTTTTCATTTTATTATTTGGCTTGTCATTTAGTGTTGCCGGACACAGTCAGCAAATTTTTAATCCGATTCAGTCGCCTTACAGCAATGCTATTCTAGAAAACCAGTCTTTCACCACTGAACCTGAATGGACCTCTCAGCTGAAAGAAAAGTTTTTCAATGTTCGAGTGAAAATTTTCCCGCACAATTCTAAATACAATGCCCCTCAGGGCCGCGATATCAATATTGGCCAATTAAGCATCTCGAGCAATGGTGACTGCAATATTTATAAATCTGAGTTTCCCACTTCAGAAAATGAGATCACCCGTAATTTTCTCTTAAAGACCGGAAAAAAATTCGACTTCAGCAGTGCTACGTTGATAGATCCGATCTGGATCGAATGCACTCAGCCCTTTGAAGTGAAGCGACCCGACTTTCCTAATAGTCCGATCACTTACAGTGGCTTATTGTTTTTAAAGTCGGTTAAGGCAAGCCCTGCATTTTTAACTGCAGTTAATGTTTTACCATTTGAACAGTACTTAAAAGGCGTGGTGCCTTCTGAAATGCCAGCCAGCTGGTCAGCGGAGGCATTGAAAGCGCAAGCCATTGCCGCAAGAACTTATGCCTACTTTGAATTAGGCACCGAGGTTTCAAGCATCGACCCTAATATGTCTTCAGAGCAATCTGGCGCCCAGATCGATGACACGGTTACTTACCAAGCCTATTTGGGGCTTAAAAATAATACTGTCGCCACCGACACTGCAATTGACCAAACAACAGGTCAGGTCATGACTTATAAAAACAAAGTTATTAAAGCGTATTTTTCAGCTGATAGCGGTGGACACACCGAAAGTTCAGAAAATGTTTGGGGCGATATACGCCCCTACGTTATAGCAAAACCCGAAATTTATCCTGACGGTTCGGTGCCCGGAACCACCTGGAGTTTCACTGCTACTTTTACCGATCTCTCAGCTAAGTTGGTGGCCGCCGAATTTCTCAGTGAAGGCGAAATCCTTGAGTCGCTCTCAATTGACCCGCATGACTTGTACCCGAGCACTCGTCCAAAAAATGTTGAACTCAAATTAACCTCAGGAAAATCAAAACGAATCTCTGCGGTTGACTATTCATTTGCCACGAAAATAAAAAGCGCTTGGATCAGTTTTTCAAAAGGCAACGATCTTAAAACTATCACGATAAGCGGCAGAGGCTTCGGTCACGGCGCCGGCATGAGCCAGTGGGGAGCAAAAGCCATGGTCGATAAGTTAAAAATGACTCACAAACAAATCTTAGAATTTTATTATACCGACATTCAAATCGTTAACTAAGTTATTCTAAAACTGGTCCCTTTAATTGCAGATAGTTTAGCAAGTAAGTTTTTTTAAACTAGCGCCTCTAGCTAAAATTTCTTAATATGAGTTTTGTCTTTCGTTACTAACTTCTGATTTGCGTACGCAAATCAGAAGTACCATCCGAAAATCGGACTATTTCTAAAAAAAATTCTTTTGAGGATGGAGTACAAATGACTTTTTCGAGAACTGCAAGGATCAGTACACAATTAAAGGGGCCAGTTTAAATTATTTTAAGCAAAAAAAAGGCCGCCTTCCGGCAGCCTTTTCATAACTCAATTGAATTGAATTAATTAGAACGTGTAACCGCCACCTAAAGTGATAGCGTTAGCCGTTTTAACATCTGAATTAGCAAAAGTTCCAGCTGTTAATAAAGCGCCTGTTTCGTAGGTTAAACGAGCAGTCCATTGCTTATCGATATTGTAAGTACCACCAACTTGAAGCGGAGTAACCAATGATTTGTCAGATAAAGCGTCACAAGTAGCTGCGCCAAAATCGCAAGTACGAGAAGCCTTAAGACCAACAACAACACCTGCGTAAGCAGAGAACATGTCATTGATTTGGTATTCAGGTAATACCGGGATATCAAGGTACGTGAAGTTAGCCGCATTAGACACAGAAGACTG
Source organism: Pseudobdellovibrio sp. (assembly GCA_043769795.1). Classification (GTDB taxonomy): domain Bacteria; phylum Bdellovibrionota; class Bdellovibrionia; order Bdellovibrionales; family Bdellovibrionaceae; genus Pseudobdellovibrio. The sequence goes on from JAYVIY010000054.1 coordinate 4,881, forward strand.
TGTTTGCTTGTAACCACGTTGAGTTAATACGCCACCAGTTCTTAAACCGAACTGATTACCAAGATCAAACATTGTTGTTGCACCGGCAGAAAACATTGTTTGAGTGTCCGCTTTACAAGTACCTGTGCAGTTTGTTCCTGCAGAATCAGATGCTGTTTGTCTTAAATCCAATTGAGCAGTCCACTTTTGTGCAGACATATCCATTGCAAAACATGTTGAGCTAACTAAAGTCGCTATCACTAATAAACTTTTCATACTAATCTCCTTGATTGTTGTTAAAGTTGCTTTTTTAAATAATTAATTCTTTGTTTGAGAATGATATTTCAATTTTAAATTCAATTGAAGACATTTTTGCTAAAAATTTCAAAAATTGCCTCGTGTCATAGCTTAGACTGCCTAGAAGTGAATCAGCAAAAGTTAACCTGGACCAAAGATTTTGCATATTTTTTTAGCTAGTAAAACATTTTTGGATTTGCTAGCCTTATTGCTATATGCAAAAGAACCGAAAGCTTAAAAATTATATTATTTATCCTGAATTTCAATGGAAGCTCATTCTGCTGCTAATGGGCGTTTCACTGGTGGCGCCGGTTTTGTTACTTTCATTTCAGATGCTGCTTTTTCATCAACAATTAAATAGCGCCTATGTTATCGACTTACCTGAGTCGCATCCTTATTTGGTTTTTACAAATCTCTTTCAGGAGCAATCCATT
>JAYVIY010000055.1:0-5572 GCA_043769795.1 Pseudobdellovibrio sp.
AACTGGTTAAGAACCATTGTCTGGTCATTGAGATCGCTATTTTGGCTTTGGATGATCAATGAAATGCTAAACGTTAGAACTTAGCAGAGCCGTGACTGATCTTTTTTTCAATCGACTTTCACAAATTTTTTGACAAGATCTTGATTTAGTTTTTCTATTTTTTGCGGCGAATAGCCTTTGTTTTTAACCAGATTTCGTATTGCATTACGGAGGGCTAGAGTTAAAGACTTGTAGTCACTACAGGCCTGGCAAAGGCTGGTATGAAGCCAGACGCGAAAGTGGTCAGAGATGTTTTTTTGATCATCTGGTAAATCCATTTTCTCGGTGGCTTTTTTGCACGTCATAGCAATTTCGTCGGCCAATTTACTACCAAAGAAGTAATAAACTTCATGCCAGTAATGTCTGAGTCGTTTTTCTATTCTATTTCGCATTATTTGTACTCTGTAGAAGAAATCTTGCCATCTAAACACTGCCTTAGTTTATCTTTGGCGCGAAAGATTAACACTCTTAAGTTAGTGACATTAATCCCTAAAACATTACAGATATCTTCAGAATTTTCTTCTTCAACTTCCCGCATAACAAATGCGGCCTTTTGCTGTTCGCTCAAACCATCGAGACACTCTTTTATAAATTCAGAGGTTTCTTTCATTTCCGAAATCTTGTGCGGATCGTTGGGCTCAGCGGTCCACCAACCCTCGATACTAAAAGCCTTTCCGATCACTTTTTCAGAATCTTCTTCGTAAAATACTTTGCCTTTTGCTCTTCGATACTCGCGAATTTTATTAAACAGAATGCCACAGATATAAGTTCTCAACTTTGAACGTGCTTCAAACTTTTCTATGTTGACGAAAAATATGGTCCAGGTGTCATGAATTACTTCTTCCGAATGTTCATTATAAATGCCGTTGGTCGCACAAACCCTTATCAAAAAGGGATTAATTTCTTGAAAAAGCTGGCCGAGTAGCTGAGCATTTCGTTCAATGAGCAGCTTCTTGATGTTGTCATCAATGTACTCAGTTGAAATTTTGTTACGTTTCGAATTTAGTTTTTTGCTATCCACTTGAATCCAACCTTAGTCATTAATTGATATAAAGATTACTTTTTCAAATTGTCAAAAGTGATCTTTCTTAAGAAATGATTATCGTATCCGCCCGGATGCTTGACTAGATATTTTTGGTGATATTCTTCGGCGGACCAGAATTTTTTAGATTCGGTAATCTCTGTGACTATAGGCTTCTTCCAAGCTTTAGATTTTTCGACCTTTTCTTTGAAAAGAACTGCCTCTTTTTTTTGCTTTTCGCTATTGTAAAAAATGGCAGAGCGGTATTGATTGCCGACATCATTACCCTGTTGGTTTAGAGTCGTTGGGTCATGCATTTTGAAGAAATATTCAAGTAATTTTTCATAGCTTACTTTTTTTTGATCAAAAACGATATTTGCACTTTCAGCGTGAGCCGTATGGCCATCGTGCATTTCGTCGTATTTGGGATTAGTGGTTGAGCCACCTGTGTAGCCGACTTCGGTGCTGATAACACCGTCGATTTTCCTGAAAAATTCTTCGGTTCCCCAGAAGCAGCCTGCAGCAAAAGTTGCTGTTTCATACTCTTTTCCGACGGCTTGAGAAGATGCAGCCGATATAGTCAGCGAAAGACAAATAATCAATTTGTGAATAGTTTTTCTCATCGAGAACTCCTTTTTTGATAGTTTTGAATAGTTTTTTGAATAGTTTCTGAAAGCTGTGAAGGTGAATCGACTTCTTCATAGCATTGTAGCCAGTTGAGTTGAACGGATTTGTTTTTCGTTTTTGAAATCTCTCCTATTTTAGATATAAAATTATCATCATCGATGTAGGCTGACTGACGAAGTGGTTTGTATTGAATATGAAAAGTCTGAATTGGAACCTTTGTTTTTTTAGCTATTTCAAAAATCCCTTTTTTCCAGGCGACTTTCTCATCCAATGTGGTTGTTCCGGATGGAAACACGGCAACACTGATGGATTTGTTTTTAAGAGAAAATCCAATTTTTTCTCTTGCCTGAGAGCGATCTGCTGCGACTTTTCTAGATATGAAGATAGTTCCGGCGGCGGCTATGCATACTCCCAATACAGGCCATTTTTTTAAATCCTCTTTGGCGACAAAAACCACCGACGGACAGACAGCCATAATTACAGGAATATCCAAGAAACTGATGTGATTTCCAACAAGAATAAAAGATTTTGTTTTTGCTTGAATTTTTCCGGTCACTGTTACTTTATAGCCTAGTATCTTTAACATTTCTTCAGCCCAGCTTTGCCGAATTTTCGATTTTTGAATTTCAGAAGAAATCATGTATTTTGGCAGGCGAGAAACAGTTTTATATAAAATCAAAACCAGGTTAGGGCTCATCTTTAGCGCCCTTCAATTTTGCCGATTCATTTTTAATCGCATTTGAAACCGATTTAATGGCAAAGATGATTAAGTCTGGTCTCTTCCATGGAACAAAGTGATTAAGTTCTGAATCGGTTATTACATCAGTTATAAGTTCCGGTCTCAGGTGTTGCAGTAAAAAATCTTTATTCGCCGGAGGTACAAGCTCATCCTGATCACCCTGAATAATAGCGATTTGGGCTTTGATTTTTGACCAGAGCGGAATTAATTTTTCAAGTTCTGGTTTTAAGGCCAGAATTTCTTCGTTGCAGACCCTGAGTGCCTCGGGAATAATGCTACGAATTCCAAACCAAGCTGCGGGATACTGAAACCATTTTGTATGTTCTAATTCCGGCGATACCGAGGCCGCAACAAAGACTAAGCCACCGACTTGGTACGGATAGTCCACCGCCATTCGAGCGATGACAGGACCTCCCAGTGAATGCCCTACAAGAATAGGTTTTTTTAGCTTCAATAGCTTAATGACTTCAAAAATTAAACGAGCTTGATTTTTTAGGGAGGGTTCTGAAACGCCTTTTTGTGAGTCGCCAAACCCCGGTCGGTCGACGGCTATAAGATAGAAGTCTTTAAGTAGGTCTTCGTTCTTTAGAAAATGAAGCCATCCCGTCCAGGAACCTGGAGAGCCATGAATAAAAATCAAAGGCTGTTTTTCGACATCGCCCACCGCTACGAAGTGCATTTGCTTGTTTTCGAGCTGATACGTATGACTGATTTCGGGATGCAATCTTTTGAATGCAGAGGCCTCTTTTTCAAGTTCTTCTGCTGGGAATTCACAGGCTGTTAAGCAAAAAGATAGGAGTAGAATCATTAATGAAGAGATAGAGATTTTTTTCAGCATGGCCCTCCAAAAACTTCCAGCCCATCTTTAATGCCCTTGAGAGTTTTTTTTCCATAGGATTTAAATCGTCTCTGCATTTCTGGAGCAAGTGCGTGCCAGATGTGTCCGGATATCACGACCGATACGTCAAGCTCTTTAGACATATTTTCTAATCGGGCCGTTTTGTTAACCGTATCTCCGATAATAGTGTGTTGGAGTTTTGCCTCAGAGCCAATAAGACCAATTACTAATGGGCCTCTGAAAATACCTATGCCAATCTTTAGATGAGGCAGTTTTAAACTTGAGAGTCGTAAATTTACATCCTCAAGTCTTTTTAGCATTTCAAGAGCCGCCTCAACGGCTATTTTGTTTTCCTGAACTGAATCGCTATTTTCAATATCAACATAGGCTAAAAATCCGTCACCGATAAATTTATCAACTGTTATCTGAAAAGAAGCGGTCACGTCGAGCATAACCGTAAAATACTCGTTAAGTAATATGACGACCTGTTCGGGGGTGAGTGATTCTGAAATTGAGGTAAAACCCCGAATATCCGTCATTATCACCGTAAGTTCTTTCATCGTTCCTTTTACGTTTTTAACTTCACTAATGAGGGCCTGTTGAACCACCTCAGCGGTTACAAATTTAGAAAAACTCCTGATCAACCTGTTTTTTTCTGCCAAAACTTTACTGAATGAATTCAGTTGCTCGATCAAAATTGACCAAAGGCCCCAGGTTTTTGAGTTATCCGACCTGAAGTTAAAATTCGACTTTTCAAGTTCTTGGATGTGGAGATTGAATTTTTTAGCCAGATCTCTTTCTGAAAGAAAATGAAATAGCATAGTCAGACAAAGCCAAGCTAAAAGAAAAATAAGAAGATAGGATGTGTGTTTGATAAATTCGTCATGATTGACTAGGGGAGCTGTTCTTCCTTCATTAAAATCTACGGACTGAGAAACAATAAAGTGAATAGCAATGGCGCCGACGAGAATCATAGGAAACACTATTCTAAAAATTTGTTCTACCCACTGTTTGTTATAGTTTACTTCGACAGTATTCTTTTCTCCTGAATCAGGACTATTGAAATTGGCCCAATTGAGTCCATAGCCTTGAAAAATGCCGAGGAGCAAGCTGGCAATGAGAAGAATTTCAGGCGCTCTTGACTGCTCTGACAAATGACTAAAGCTAAGTAGCGCGTTAAGTGATATAAGGGCAAAAATTGTAGATAGAATATATACCAGCATTGTAAAGACAAAATTTCTTTTGGAAATCAGATCTCGCCAAACATTTGAGTTCATTTTCTTGGCTAAAAATAATGTCGAAAGGTTGATTAAATTCACCGAAAATATATAAACGCCGCTGTAATAACAGCCGAAACCAAAGCCCGGAATTGAAAGCACAGGGCACACACGCAGCCCATAAATCGAAATGAGCGGAATAAACATTAAGTTTACAAATAGAAATAAAGAGTGAAAGATCCACAATCGCTTATTTTTCATCGCAATTCTTTCTGGTCGTTAAAATTTCGTTGGCTACAAAAAGCGCCGATTGAAGAGAAACGCTCGCTTCCTGAGAATTATCGGCCATATTTGGATTGAATTCGACAAAATCCACTGAAATAATTTTATGCGGTTCTTTGAGTAACTTGAAAGTATTTTTTAAAAATTCTAGGGATAAACCACCGGGCACACGAAGGCCGGTGGCGGGGGCGATAGTCGGGTCTAAAGAATCAAAATCAAAGCTTAAGTGTATTTTAGAATCTGCACCGAGCCAATTTTTTAATTCGATTAGAGTTTGCTCGGGATTATTTTCGATCTCCTCTGAAGTGATTACATTTATTTTTTCGGATTGAATCAGATGCTTTTCATATTCATCTAAATCGCGCACTCCGATTAGAGTTAAATTTTCCTTTTTTAGCTTTTGATTGACGATTGGGTTTTTAAACAAACCCAAAAGTGCGGCCAAGGGCATGCCGTGTAAGTTTCCACTCAGAGATGAATCCGGCGTATTCATATCTCCGTGCGCATCGATCCAAACAATTTTGGCATCGGGAAACCTGTCAAGAGTGGCAGAAATGGTAGCGATGGCAATACTGTGATCTCCGCCGATTTGAAAAAGTAAATGATCTTCATCTAAAATCTCATATGACCTTGTATATAATTCTTTTAGAAATGGCCAAAGGGCGTCTTGGTTTTTTGATGCGGGAGTAATATTACCATAATCAAAATGAGCCAGGTTCAGATTTTTACACAAATCTAAAAAACCATTTTTTCTAAAAATATCCGGAGCAAATTCAAGTCCTGAATTTTTTTGTCCGAGACCGCTGCAG
>JAYVIY010000056.1:0-5567 GCA_043769795.1 Pseudobdellovibrio sp.
ATCAGTGCCTACCGAAATTACGGACATTACGAAGCCGATCTCGATCCTTTGACAAATTCAGTGGCGCCGAGCGAACAACTAAGTCTCAGTAAATTTAATCTTTCTGAAAAAGATCTGACTAAAAAATTTCAGATTGGCTCAATGATCGGAAAGCCCAACGCCACATTAAGTGAAATTATCAATCATTTAAAATCGGTCTATTGTGGCCGGTTAACAATTCAATGCGCCGAAGCGCTTCCTGAAATTCGCAACTGGTTTATTACTGAATTTGAAAAAAACCAAAACGGCTTTAAACTCACCACTGAAGAAAAAAAAGAAATTCTCACCTCGGTAACCCAAGCCGAATCTCTTGAAAAATTTATTCATACTCGCTATGTGGGCACCAAAAGATTTTCAATTGAGGGTGGTGATGCACTTTTGCCGATGCTTGATCGAATCACCACTAAAGGGGCAGCGCTTAAGGTTGACGAGCTTGTTATAGGAATGGCCCATCGCGGACGCATCAACGTATTGGCCAACTACATGCAAAAGAGCGTGGCTCAGATGTTTGCGGATTTCAATGGACCGACTGACCTTGAAGCACCTATTGAAGATTTTGACGGCGACGTAAAATATCATCTCGGATATTCACAGACCAAAAAAACAAATTTCGGCACTATCAGTGCTCATCTCGCGTTCAACCCCTCACACCTCGAGGCTGTCAATCCAGTGGTGCTCGGGATGGCCCGCGCTTCTCAACGCAGAAAACGAGACACCAAAGACAGAAGCCGTGTTATTCCGGTTTTGATTCACGGTGATGCGGCCTTTGCCGGCCAGGGCGTTGTGATGGAAGTTTTTCAGATGGCTCATGTGCGCGGCTACAATGTGGGTGGAAGTATTCACATTGTAGTTGATAACCAAGTCGGCTTCACGACCAATCCAGAAAACGGCAGATCGTCGCATTATTCATCTGATGTAGCGAAAGTTCTGGCCATTCCTGTAATTCATTGCAACGGCGACGACGCCGAAGCCTGTGTACGGGCTGCTGATATTGCCATTCGCTTCAGACAGGAGTGGAAACGCGATATCGTTATTAACATGATCTGCTATCGTCGGTTCGGGCATAACGAGGGTGATGAGCCGGCTTACACCCAACCGCTGATGTATGACATAATCCGCAAGCACCCGACCCTCCGTGAACTCTACGCTAAGCAACTTGTTCAATCGGGAACCTGTGATCAGACTTTCGTTGATTCAGTTATGACAAACCGAATGAATGACCTGCAAAAAATTTACGAAGAGGCTAAAAATTCTCCGCCAAAAGTTAAGACCTTTAAATTCGAAGGCGCGTGGGAAGGCTTAAAAAAAGCAACTCAGGTCGACATCGAAAAGCCAGCCAACACTTCGGTTGATCTTGCAACACTCTCTAAAATAGGTAACCTTATCGGGGAAACACCGATGAGCTTCAATCTGCATCCGAAATTGACAAAACTGGTTCAGACCAGAAAAGCGATGGCTGCAGGCACTGAACCTGTCGATTGGGGAATGGCCGAACTGCTCGCCTACGGAAGCTTAATTAATGAAGGCACTTCTGTTCGACTGACCGGGCAAGACTGCGTACGTGGTACTTTTACTCACCGTCACGCCGGTTTTTACGATACTAAAACCGGCGAATCCTTTTTTCCCCTCAAGCAATTAAATTCTGAAGCTACGAATTTCTGTGTCTATGATTCAATTCTCTCTGAGTATGCCGTGATGGGTTTTGAATATGGAAACTCTATAACTGATCCGAGCTTTTTAACGATGTGGGAAGCGCAATTCGGAGACTTTGCCAACGGCGCGCAGATAATCATCGATCAGTTTCTTGTGGCCGGCGAAGCTAAATGGCAGCAGATGAGCGGCCTCGTGCTTTTACTTCCGCACGGATATGAAGGTCAGGGGCCTGAGCACTCCTCGGCACGATTAGAAAGATTTTTACAATTGTCAGCGCAAAATAATATTCAAGTCGCCAATCTGACAACGCCGGCGCAGATATTTCATGCTCTTAGAAGACAGGTCCGCCGGGATTTCAGAAAACCACTTATTATTATGACGCCGAAATCATTACTACGTCACCCGCGCGCTACAAGTACAATTTCAGAGATCGCAAACGGATCATTTCAGGAAGTCATTAATGATCCGTTTATTTCAGATCCTAAAAAAATTGAAAAAATCGTTTTTGTTTCAGGAAAACTTTATTATGAGCTTCTTGAAGAACGCGAAAAAAATCGCAATCTCGGTACGGCACTTGTTCGGCTCGAACAAATTTCTCCGTTTCCAGAAACCCGGGTCAAAGAAATTATTGCCGCCTATCCGAACGCCAAAAAATTGGTCTGGACTCAGGAAGAGCCGAAAAATATGGGCTCTTACCAATTTGTGTTTTTCAAATTCATGGAGCTGATCAACCAGTTGAATTTAAAAATGAGCATGATTTATGTGGGGCGTCCGGATCGAGCCTCGCCGGCAACAGGTTCGATTTATCGTCATAAAGCCGAACAACAACAGATTATAAACGATGTTTTTAAAGCTTAAGTTAATTAATTTTTTAGAAAAAGGATTTTAAGATGAAAATAGATGTGAAAGTGCCGGCAGTTGGCGAATCAATAACCGAAGCCGTCATCGGAAGTTGGAACAAAAAATCCGGCGAGTTCGTTAAAATGAACGATGTCATCATGTCTCTCGAAACCGACAAGGCTTCAGTAGAAGTGGTTGCCGAAAAAGACGGTGTTCTCAACACAATGGTTGAAGCCGGCGAAACGGTTAAAATCGGTGCCACTGTTGCAACGATCGATACCGATGCAAAACCTTCAGTAACAGCGGCTCCCCCTGCGGTGCAAGCGGCGGCCGCACAGGCTCCGGCGGCGGCCGGCCGAAGTACGCATCCCGATTTACAGTCACATATGTCGCCGTCTGTTCAGCGGGTTGTCAATGAACGAGGCCTCGATACTTCAACTCTTACCGGTTCAGGCCTCGGCGGACGCTTAACAAAGAGTGATGTAGTTAATGCGCCAAGTAGCGAAGCGAAAGCAAAAGTCAGTACGCCTGCGGCTCCGGTTTCACCAAAACCCACACCGATTCCAATGGGCCCTTCAAAACAGGGCGATATCAAGCGTGTACCAATGACTAACATTCGCAAAAGAATTGCCGAAAGACTTGTTCAAGCTCAACATATCGCCGCAATACTTACGACCTTTAACGAAGTCGACATGACAAAAATAATCGAACTTCGTTCGAAATATAAAGATAAATTCAAAGAAAAATACGGCGTTAATCTTGGGTTTAACGGATTTTTCGTAAAAGCCGTGATTGAAGCGCTTAAGGCATATCCTGCGGTTAATGCGTATATCATTGATGGCCAGGAAATCGAATATCACAATTACTATAACATCGGAATGGCTGTATCTACCGAGCGTGGTCTTATGGTTCCGTGTATTAAAGATGCCGATCAATATTCTGTAGCCGGAATTGAAATGGCTATTCGTGATTTAGCGCTAAAGGGTCGGGATGGAAAAATAACGCCGGACGATCTGTCGGGCGGAACTTTTTCTATTACCAACGGCGGCGTTTTCGGATCGATGTTATCTACTCCGATTTTAAACCCTCCGCAAAGTGCCATTCTCGGCTTACATAAAATTGAAGAGCGACCGGTGGCTATCAACGGAAAAGTTGAAGTACGCAACATGATGTATGTCGCACTTTCTTACGATCATCGCATGATCGATGGAAAGGAAGCTGTAGGCTTCCTCGTTAAAATCAAAGAAGGTGTCGAAGATCCGGAAAGATTGCTCATCGAGGTTTAGTATGAAGTACACTTTAATTACCGGTGCCTCTTCGGGCATCGGTTATGAATTAGCCAGTGTATTTGCCAAAAATAATCACAACTTGATACTTGTGGCCCGCTCTACAGCAAAACTTGAATCTCTGAAAGTTGAAATTGAAAAAAACTTTCAGGTGGTGGCCGAGATTATTACCTTAGATCTTTCAAAACAAAATTCGGCCAATGAACTTTTCAGCTTAATTACGAAAAAAAATCTTAATGTTGATATTCTTGTAAACAATGCCGGCTTCGGCGATCACGCTTTGTTTTTAACTGCAAATCCTGAAAAAATAGAAGAAATGATTTTACTCAATGTTCTCACGTTAACGAAGCTGACAAAATTGTTCTTGCCTAAAATGGTTGAAAACAAGTACGGAAAAATTTTAAATGTGGCCAGCACTGCTGCATTTCAGCCGGGCCCTTTCATGAGCGTCTATTATGCGACCAAAGCCTTTGTACTTTCTTTTTCTGAAGCACTATTTGAAGAATTACTCGGCACCGGCGTTTCAGTAACGGCACTTTGTCCGGGGCCAACTCTCTCTGGCTTTCAAGAAACGGCCAATGTATCAAATGTGGCACTGATGGAATTTATAAACTTACCGACTTCAAAAGATGTGGCCGAGTTCGGTTATACGGCCTTAATGAGCAACAAGGCCGTGGCCATTCATGGCTTTATGAATAGCGTGATCGCCAAGACCTTAGCCTTCGTTCCACGTATGTTAACGCGCAAACTAGTTATGAAAATTCAAGAAAAAAAAATTACTTAAATTACGGGAGTCTGAAAATGGAAGAATTTGATTTAGTTGTTATCGGAGCCGGACCTGGCGGATATATCGGCGCGATTCGGGCGGCCCAGTTAGGTCTCAAAACCGCAGTCATTGAAAAAGATAAAACTTTCGGCGGCACCTGTTTAAATGTGGGCTGCATTCCCTCTAAAGCGCTTTTGCAGAGTTCTGAATACTTTCACGAAGCCCAGCACGATTTCGCCAATCACGGTATAAAACTAGAGTCTGTGCGGCTTGATCTACCGACAATGATGGCGCGAAAAAATAAAATTGTCAGCGACCTGACTGGCGGTATCGAATTTCTATTCAAAAAAAACAAAATCACCGGTATCAAAGGAATGGGCCGAATTCTCGACGCCAACACGATTGAAGTAACCGACGCCAACGGAACCAAAACTAATATTAAAACCAAAAATGTAATGCTCGCGACCGGTTCTGTTCCCGTTGAACTGCCCTTTCTGAAGTACGATGAAAAAACAATTCTCTCATCAACCGGCGCGCTGGCCTTAGACTATGTGCCGAAAGAAATGCTCGTTGTCGGTGGCGGCGTCATAGGACTTGAAATGGGCTCCGTATGGGCTCGGCTCGGATCAAAAGTAACAATCATTGAGTTTGCTGATAAAATCTGCGCGATGATGGATCAGGATTGCATCAATGTACTAGTTCGCTCGATGAAAAAATTAGGTGTCGAGTTTAAAACTTCGACAAAGGTAACTGCATCGCGATCTGTAGGCGGACGTGTCGAACTTGATTACGAATCTTTAGTCGATGCAAAGAAGTCGTCGATTCAAGGCGACGTCGTTCTGGTTTCAACCGGCAGAAAACCCTTTACCGATGGCCTTGGTTTAGAAAACCTACAAATCGAAAAAGACGAACGTGGCCGAGTTAAAATCAATAAAAATTATCAAACTAATGTTCCGAATATTTTTGCGGTGGGCGATGTGACC
>JAYVIY010000057.1:0-5550 GCA_043769795.1 Pseudobdellovibrio sp.
TGCAGTAATGTTCGTCAAATCATAGGTTCCATTGCTGATGAGTAGAAATTCAAAATTCAATTTTTCAAAATTAATCCTAAAAAGCAGCGACGCCGGCGAAACGAAAGTTCCACGCCTGTTTCCGACCGCGGCGTTTACATCTGAAAACTGCGTGAGAACGCGATAATCATAGCTGAGTCCGATAGATACTTTTTTGATATTAATACCGAGTCCGATGCCCAATCCAAAAGTACCAATCGAAGGAACATTTGCATCTGTTGATATCTGTGAGTTGCCCCAACCTACAATCGAATTAAAATCAATCAGGAATAGACCGGATTTATCCGCCCCTTTTGATTGAGCCAGCGCTTGCACTCCGAGCAGAGGAAAAAATGTTAAAATAATTATTCGAATAATAATATTTTTCATCAGAAAGTAATTCCAATTATTCCGGGTGAATTTCCAATTGTATAAAAAGACGGTACGGCCGGCGTGAGATCTCCGGTGGATAAGTCTCTGGAAAAAACAGTTATCGTGTTGCTCTCGGTATTGGCGGTGAAGACAAATTTTCCGTCACCTAGGATTCTTACATCATTGGGTCCATTATTAGTGGCCCAGCTACTTGTTGGTGTTAATACTCCGCTGGTTGAATTAACGTTAAAACCCCAAAGCTTACCGAGACCAGCTCCACCGCCACCTCGGGCCGTCACATAGAGTTGACTGCCCGTTTTATCAAGCTCCACTCCAGCCCCGTTGGTTGCATTTGAAGTGACGTAACTTGCAATTAAAGTGAGAGCCCCCGTTGATTGATCGATTGAAAGGCCTGTGATACCACCCGCCACACTTGCATTCCCCGTATAGACAAATTTACCGTTCGGGTGAACCGATATAGCATCAGGTGAGCTGCCCGAGGCCACATTGCTGATAAATACCAGCGCGCATGTTGCCGTACTGAGCGTATAAGCTGAAATTGAATTTGAACCGTAATTAGCTACGTAGACGAAGCGATTGAGCGGATCGATACTAACTCCGCTCGGATTTGTTCCTCCGGTGTAGTCTGCAATTTTTGTCAAAGCTCCCGTAGTCTGATTAATAGAAAAACTGGTTACTTTCGCACCCGCGCCACCTGTCCAGTTACTTGCAATCAGGCATTTACTGTCTTTTGAAATTGCGAGTCCATTGGCGCCCGCTCCTGCTGCAAATGGGCTTCCGGGAACAGCAGTCAAGTTTCCGGTTGCGTGGTCGATTGTGAAACCTGCAATTTGATTTGCTGAGACACCGGCCGTGTAAACCCAGGTGTTGGTCGAATCAACTTCAACTCCATAGGCGCCATTAGGCGCAGCCGTAGTACCGAGCTGAGTAATATTTCCGGTTAAGGAATCAATTCGAAGTCGAGCTAAAGCTGACCCTCCGCTTTGGTTTGCAGCATACAAATAGGAATTGTATGAAAAGCCGCTAAAAAGAGTTCCGGATATTCCTGAAACATTGAGAACAACAACATCCACTACAGAAGCAAAATGATAGGCTAAAGTACAGGTTATCTGCGTGGAACTCACAACAACTGGGTTAGCGCAAGCTGTTCCACCTACGGAAACGGTGGCGCCGGTTTCAAAGTTATCGCCGGTTATAGTTAATGTTGTTCCACCTTTAACACCATAAGTGGTCGGACTGATGCTTGTGATAACAGGTGCAATGGCAGAACCGTCACCCGACCCGATTCCGATAGCTCTCATTTCCAAAGAGTTCTGCGAATTGCAGGAATGTATTAAAATGAGATAAAAAATGAAATAAGTAAATTTCATAGTAATAGCTTATCGACAAATTTCAATCTGAACTGAAATTGTTTATTTAATTTTTGCCTAACCAGCTTTTTTAGCAAATTTTTCAATGAGGTCTTTAGCTGAATTCGAAACGGATAAGAACGAAACGCCGTACTTGTTTCCGCTTTTACTGACCACCTTGCAGCTGGCATTGAATGCCGGAACATCATTTCCTGGTTTGAAGTGAAGATAGACACGGCTATCTAAATCAAAACTGACATTTTCAACTTTAAAACTCGCCCCGCCGGCACTGATTTCAATGCTTTGTGCAGAGTAAACTTTTTGGCGGTCATGAATCAATAACTCACAAGAGTATTGGACTCGTGGAAATCGGCGACGATAAAATGTTTTTTGAATCTCGGCATCTTCTTCAAAGGAAGCTTCGAAAATTTCACGGATTTTACCCGGATGAAATTCAGGAATATCAGCGAGACGCTGCCAAGAAACTTGATCTTGGCGCCAGATAAAATCGAATTCAAACAAAGTTTTACTCTGTAACATCTGGATCATTTCAGCTGCGGTAAATGGGCCATAGTTTTCATTGACCTTCAGGATATACCAGATGCGATCTTTATAAGAATCAAAGTTAGAATTGGATTTTTCAGTCTGCACCGGATTTTTGAAACTCTTATTGAAAGCGGCAGTTAATTGAGGGAACTCAAACAGAAAAAGCCAAAGTTTTGTTTTGTCATTATAAATATAATCGCTCCAACGAAGTGTTTTATTCTGAATATTTTTAGTGATTTCGTCTAGGGACCAAGGACCTTTTTGAATTCCCTCTTTTGCCACAAAATATTTTTTCATAAATCCTCGCTATACAGTTTTAAAAAAACCATAACTAGACTTCGGCTTTAATACATGCAGACTTTAATTAATCCCAAAATGAGGCTATATTTTAACAATGACTAAACCGACAGCTGAGACGATTCTCGCAATTGACTTTGGAACAAGTCATTCGCTTGTAGGAGCCTTACATAACAACAAAAGAATAGAAGCTCTGCCTATTGACCCTTTGGCCGCCGACCCCACTCTCATGCGCAGTTTGCTTTATTTTCCTCATGCCGATGAATGCTTCTATGGCTCTGAAGCATTGAAAAAATATGGTGAAAACGAGATGGAGGGGCGCTTGTTCAGATCTTTTAAGTCGCACTTGCCCAATCGCAATTACATCGGCACTGTTATTGATAATCGGATTCTTACTCTGGAAAGCATGGTAGGAATTTTTCTGCTGGAACTTAAGAAAAGAGCCGAGAAAATTCTTGGAACTGAAATTACCAAGGCTGTTATCGGTAAACCGGCCCGCTACTCAATGGACGATGTGGCTGACGAATTTGCTTTATATCGAATGAGAAAAGCCGCAGAATATGCAGGATTTAAAAGTGTGACTTTTGTTCCGGAACCCCTTGCTGCAGCGCTGGAATTTAAAAGACATATCAGTGAAGATAAAAAAATATTGATCGGCGACTTCGGCGGGGGAACATCTGATTTTACTATTATGAAAATTACCCGTAACGAATTCAAAAAGGCTGACGTTTTAGGAGTAGATGGCTGCCCACTGGCCGGCGATGCCCTCGATAGTCTATTCATGCAGAACCGTCTCAATGGTGGCTTCGGTGCACAGACTAAATATCGAATGCCAATGTCGGAAAATTTGCTGACAATGCCCGGGTCGGTCATGGACCGGCTGAACAAACCTTCGCAGATTGTTCACTTAAAAGAAAAAGAGACTTACGAATTTATAAAAGAAATCAGAAAGTGTGCTCTGAAAACCGAAGACAAAGAAAAAATAGACCGACTTTTTATTTTAATCGAAGACCAGCAGATTTTTCCGTTTTTCGAAGAAATTGAAAATACCAAAAAAATACTTTCAGCGAAACCCACGGCCAAGTTTGACTTTCAATATCCCGATCTTGAAACCACAGAAGTTTTTTCGTCCGTGGAGTTTCAGACTTGGGCAGAACATTTCAAAAAAAATGTTTTCGAAGCCCTCGACCGTTGTTTTGTACAGGCTCAGATTAAGCACACTGAAATCGACCACGTTTTTTTGACCGGAGGTACGGCTCATGTTCCTTTTGTGCAGAATGAATTCAAAAAACTTTTTGGGGCTGAAAAGTTACAGTCGAAGAATTTTTTTCACTCGATTTTGTCAGGCCTGATCGAAAGCACCAAAAATGCCGGCGAGTTTACGAACTGAACCCGATGGCCTTGAGCCAATCGGCGTTCGGAAGAATGATTTTTCTGTTTTTAAGATCAAAAAACGAAGTAGTTAACATGGCTTCACTGGCCACCTCGTTGTTTTCACGCAGCATTTGTTGCTTCAACATACAAATTTTGTTTTCATAGGAAACAACTTCTAAGGTAATTCTAATTTTTTCTCGCAATTTTAATTCTTTAAAAAATTTCAGATTTATTTCAAGAATAACAGGGCCCAAGCCGGTTTCGTGAACTTTTTTATAGCCGTAACCGTTCGCTGTAATTGCTTCCCAACGAGCTTCCTCATAAAGCGCCAGATAGGTGGCGTTATTTACATGGCCGTAAGAGTCTAAATGGTGTTCTCGAATCAGAAGCTCATACTCGTAGATCATGTGACTATTTAAGCGCTTCCCGGATATAGGCTGAAGCCTGATCCATCATCCAAACCACGGCTGCGATAACTACGATTATAGTACCAACTTCCGGCCACATTGCCTGCCCCTGGTATTTGATCAGCATGGTGCCGATACCGCCGCCTCCGACCAAACCTATGATTGTTGCCATCCGTACATTGATATCCCAGCGATAGACGGTGAAGGAAATATAAGGAAGAACAACCTGAGGAACAATTGCAAACCAAATTGTCTGCAATTTACTAGCACCACAAGAAAGGACACCTTCGATAGGTCCTTCAGAAACAGTTTCAACCATTTCTGAATATTGTTTAGTCAGCGAAGAAATTGAATGAATCATCAAAGCCAACATACCCGCAAATGGTCCGATTCCGACCCATACCGAAAATATAATTGCCCAGACCAAGGCTTCGATTGAACGGGTCAGGTTCATTAAAGTTCTCAGTGAAAGATAAACAGCGTAAGCCGCCGGATGCTTCATAATGTTTCGTGCCGCCATAAAACTGAGAACAAACGCAAAAGGTATTGCCATAAAAGTTGCAATAAACGCCATAAAAATGGTTTCGATTATATTAAAAACTGCAGCGGGCAATACGTGCCAGTTCGGCGAAAAAATACCTTTGAACAGTCGCTTTGCGCCTTGAAATCCGTCTTCATCGAGTAATTCATATATTGAAAATTTTGTTTTAAACAATCCGACAACCACAAGAACCGCAACAGTCAAAAATAAATGCCAACCCCAGAAAGTGTCGTACCAGGGTTTTGCCTCTGCCCGCGCTTTCATATAGGCCGGTTCAAACAAGTTTTCGCCGAAAGTTTTAAATCCGAACTTATTCAAAAAATGACTTAATATCGCTCCGGCTATTAAAGAGCCGAAGAAAATCATCGATAGAACTGACAGATTCTGTAAGTCTTCATCGGTTGGCCGTATTATCAGAGTTAAAATCACAGCTACAAATAGCGCGAAACTGACTCCATCAAGAATAGATCTTCGAAAAATTTGTGACTTCATTGTAACTCCACTCAGTTGATATGAACTTCTTTAGCACCTTCGCCATAAATTCTTTCGAACCAGGCTTGATCGATGTTTTTAGGATCGCCTTCGTAAACCAGTTCTCCGCCTTTAAGCGCGATGACCCGCGTGG
>JAYVIY010000058.1:0-13999 GCA_043769795.1 Pseudobdellovibrio sp.
TTTTGCTCTAACCCCAACTGTATCAGGCGCAATTTCAGCGCTGAATGTTTCATCATTGATCACCTACAACACAGCCGATGTCTCATTGCTAAAAACAAATTTTGTGGTCGGGGCGGTTCCAAAAGCAGCTGGAGGATACGACTACTACTTCCTAAGTAATGGAACGGCTTGGACTTTGGTGGGAACTGACCTTTCTCTTGCGACCTGGCTGCCGTACTCTACGAGTCAGAATGTAGCAAGCAATACCTTGAGTATTTTTTCAGGATTTGACTTGAGTGCTTATCCGGCGGGATCAATTGTTTATGCAGGTTACGGAGTTGATCGAAATGGCAACGATGCTAAGGCAGATCTTTTGCTCAATCAAACATGGGGTGTGGTTTATCAAAAACCTTAAATACATTTTTGTATTTTTGATTTTGATGGTTTGTTTTGAGGGTAAAACCAATGCGCCGAACTCGGTTTCTGAAAAATTTAAAAAGCATCAATGGGTTGATCAAAACAATAAAAAATTCAGCTTCAGCAGTATTACCACTGGAATTTTCGCAGTTACAATCGCCTACACAAACTGCAAATCAATATGTCCGATGCTAAGCCACCAAATTTCAACTATTCAAAAGTCTCTTGCTGCAAAAAAAATTTCAATTCCTATGTATATTCTTTCGGTAGACCCAAAGAGGGACAGCCCGAATAGTCGAAAACGCTTCATTAAAAAAAATAATCTAAAAACAACAAAATTTCTCAGTTCAGAAGTAGATAAGACTCGAAACCTAGCCGCTGAGTTGGGCATGGGGTTCTCTGAACAGAGTAACTCACCGCACGCTATGCATACGATGACCCTCGCACTTCTTAATTTTAAAGGAGAAATACTCGCCGTGATGCCGATTCTCAGCGAAGAAACCGAAAAAACAGTTGAACGTATTGTTACAATTTTCGCGCAAAACGGCAACTGAAGCCATGCGATTCTTTTATATCGATAATATCATCAAGAAAATGTTGGCCTATTGGGTTC
This sequence comes from Pseudobdellovibrio sp., assembly GCA_043769795.1. Lineage (GTDB taxonomy): Bacteria > Bdellovibrionota > Bdellovibrionia > Bdellovibrionales > Bdellovibrionaceae > Pseudobdellovibrio. The sequence continues at coordinate 1,010 of JAYVIY010000058.1, forward strand.
TGCTCTGGCTTTTTGTAGCGGGATTTACGATCTATGTTTTGCCAGAACCCAGTCCGGACAAAATTCAAAACTTTCACTTCATTTCAGGGTTTTTCCTTTTGGCGTCCCTAGTGGGTGGCTTTTTTTATAAAGTGAACAACGTACTTTCGCACCAAGCCTCATTCGCGAAGCAAGCCGCAATCATTCTGCTGCTTTCAGGCTTTCTTGCCGGAGTGTGTATTTTAACTGGCGTATTGTTTCCGCTGGATCAAGCGCTCAGTGAAAAAATAATAATTTCTAAATTCTATTTTCCGCTCTTTAGACCCCAAATAGTGCTGACTAAATTTTTTGATATTGGATTTCAGCAGGTTTTTGTTTTTGGAATAATTAAATCGCTGAAGTCGAAATCATTAGATGATCGTTTGACGTTGGTTCTGTTTTCAACAAGTTTTTTTGTTATACACCTGCCATTGATTTTTAGCATGGGGCTGGTCGCCTTCTATTTTATAATACCAAGTCTTTTCGCCGGCCTGGCATTTGCCTACCTTATTTTAAACTACCGATTTGGTTTGGTGCTGTCTTTTTCATTACATTTTTTATTCTATGTATTGATTGGACTCTATCTTAGATCGTGATTTTAGTTGTTTTTTAATGCAATCTCAGGATAAATATTTCTTGAGGTGAATATGGCAAAATTTATTATAGGTGTTGACGCTTTTTCGGATCCGGAAGGCGAAGGTGAGCAAGAATTTATTACGCATACTGAACATCCGAAATTTATTGCCGAAATTATTTTCGTTGAAACAAATGATAAACTGGGATTCAAATTTGATTCTTTGAAAGTTCTCTGGAAAGATGACTGCAAAGAAAGAGAGCTTTCTCTGGCGCTATCCGAGGCAGAAAAGGCCATCGCATTTTATACTAAGAAGTCTATGGAGCTAGACATTTGACCATTTCTGAGCACAAAAAGTCACACTCTGCACTCCGTATTAATGTAATTTAATGAACTCTTAATTTGATCATAATCAAAACCTAATAAACTGAGGTCAATTCAGAATTTTTAAACGAAAAGAAGAATGACTTCTTTTCCTAAAAAGGAGACCTCAATGAAAAGTTTGATATTGTCCTCGGTTTTGTGTTTAGGGTTTTTAGCGGCCACTAAGGCCCAAGCCTCGCATACGGCAGTTGGTGCGGCAGTTGGTGCGGGTATTGGATCAGCCATTGGAAACAATTCAAATGGAAGAGATGGCGCCATATTCGGAGCAGTCATCGGCGGAGCGATCGGTGCTGCAGTTGGAAACGATATGGAGTCTAATCATGCAAGAGTCGTTTATCATGAAGACGTTTATTTAGACCACCAAGACGAATATGAGCATGACGATTACCATCACGAGCACCATCACCATCATTATTATAGTTATTATCCCAGCTATAGAAAATACCGGGGCTGGAAGCGCTGGGAAGAACGTTATGACAGGCCTCGTAAATTTTATAGTCACGGCCGTGGATAATTGTTTTTTTTCAAAAATGCATATATGAATTAAGAAAATATAAGGTGGTATTATGAAATCGTTATTAGTTATTTTGGCAGCTGGAATTCTTGTGTTAGTGGGATGTGCAACCGGAGAAAATAAAAACACTGTTAAAGGTGCCGGAATTGGTGTTGCTGCGGGCGCTGTAATAGGCGGAATTTTAGGCAATCAACAAGGCAATTCTGAAAAAGGCGCAGCTATAGGTGCAATTTTGGGGGGAGCTATCGGTGCCCATGCCGGCCATCGAATGGACAAACAGGCTAAAGAATTAGAACAGATTGCTGAAACAAAAAGAACTGAGCAAGGCTTGGTAACAAAGTTAAAAAGCGACATTCTTTTTGAAACCGGAGATTCAAAATTAAAAGACAAAGCGGTCGGTAACTTAACAGAGATGGCAGCTATTATGAAAAAGTACCCTGAAAATGTTTTAACTATTAAGGGTTATACCGATAGCACAGGTTCTGACAAAGTTAATCAGGTGCTTTCACAGCAGCGTGCAGCTGCAGTTAAGAATCAATTGGTTAAGAACGGTATTCCTAATGAATCTGTTTCAACAGTTGGTTTAGGCCCTGCTAATCCAATCTCTGAAAACAAAACGGAAGCCGGAAGAAAACAAAACCGACGCGTAGAGATTGAAGTTACTGTTGATGAATCAAAAATACCGAAGAATTAATTAGATCGTCCGAAAATTTCGTTTAAGTATGGGTGAATCGAGAGATCCACCCATTTTTTTGTTCTAACTCAGTCTCAATTTGGAATTAATCTCAAAATAAAAATTTGTCAAAACTGTTAACAATTCCATTTTTTTTGACTAGTTTTGCCTCCTGAAAATCGACCAGATTGACCTAGGGTGGCGCCTCTATTGCAAATCAAATCTTATGATAACTGTGCTTTGAATGTTCGGGCGTCAGCCTGTCTTTTTCTGGTACAGCATAAAAGGGGGCTAATGGCTAGATTAAAACCGCGAAGATTTCTCGAATCGACCCGAAGTATTGTTGGGCTCACCATGAACCTGATTGGAAGTTCGGTCAGTGAAAATACAAAAAATTATCTTTTAAAGCCGTTGCATCCGATTGACCTCGGCCAGCTTAAAATCGGTGACAAACGTAACAAGGGCAGAATACATACCAGGGGAGTAGTTATCATTCATGACCTCCAAAGAAAAAAACAATATAAAGCACAGATACGAAACTTCAGTGCTGGTGGCCTTTGTTGTGAAATAGACAGCACGGGATCAATTCTTTTGGGCGCAGATATAATGGTCGAATTTGTCGGTGAGCTTTCAAAAGCCGGCCTAGATGTGGTTAAAAGTAAAGTGATGTGGGCGACGCCGATGCCGAGCAGCGGGGAGAAATGTATTTCGATCGGTATTGAGTTCTCTCCGGAAATCAGTAAGACTAAATTGAAAAAAATTGCTGACTACGTTGAAACTTTGAAAAATTAAAAAATCTTAGCGGCTATTCGAGTTTGAGCGTCTTTTTGATCTGGTGAATCAGATCCTTCACGACCAACTTAATGGCTGCCAACTGCCAAAGTCTCGGAGCTCCTGTCAGAGCTTCTTTTGAATGGTGCGATTCTGCATTAAAAATCCGGTTACCTACTTTAGCTACAACCGATATTGCAAAACTGTGGCCTTCGTCGACGATTGCAGCCTTTACAATTCCTTCGGAGGGAATTTTTTTGATTTCTTCTTTAATGTGTTCGCTGGCGAGGTCTTCGAGATGATCGCGTGGTTTAAAGTTACGGCTTTTGAGCTCTGAGAGTTCCATAAGTTTCTCCTGATACGGGCTCTCGATAGAAATGTCATTGTGACACCTAAGAGAGCTTAGATTCTATCGTAGCAATGGGGATGCCATGAGCTGGGGTTAAAGTTTTTGCCTCAACTGCTTGTTTTTTTCGATGAGGTTATTGTAATTGATCTTTAGCTGAGCTAAGTGGGCCTCAAGTTTCGGCTTGTCTACCTTGGCCTTTTGTCCTCGTTTCATCAATAGGTCGTATTCCTTTTTTGCTCTATCTATTTCTTCTTTGCCGGTTTTAATCATTCCCTGCAGATCACTGACCTCTTCTTCGGTTTTCTTCAGTTTTGCAGCTTCTGCAGAATTAATTTCTTTTAGCTGTGAAGCCTCTTTGGCAATGGCTTTGTAGGCATTGCTAGCGTCGTTCTGATTGTGTTTGGCAACATCGGCTCTGATCTTAAGATTGCTCAGCTCGGCTTTTAATTTGGAAATCTCTTTCGCAGTATCCTGAGTATCTTCGGAGGCTTTTTTTCTGGCCTCATCTGATTCAGCCATGCTCTTCAAGAAGGCTTCTTTTTTTTCTTTAAGGTCTGAAAGCGTGTTTTGGGTTGTCTTTAAAACGTCCTTTGCTTTATTTAAGCTACTTTCTTTTGCCTCACTCTGACTTTTAAAGGCAGCGATTTCCTTCTTGAGTTTTTCATTTTCCTTTTCAAGGCGACCTTGCTCATCTCGCGTGAGGACTTCCTGTTTTTCTAACTCAACTCTTTTTTCTTTACCTTGTTTTTCCTCGAGCAAAGTGCCGGCTACGGTTTTGCTGTACGATTCTTTAAGCTCTGCGCGCTCTCGGTTCAGTTTACCTATTTTTTCCTGCATTTCTATTTTTTGCTTTTTAAGAGACTCGAGATTCTCCTTTGAACGAGTGTTTTCTTCGCGTCCGGCCTTGACCACTCCCTCAAGTGACTTCAGGTTTTCTTCCATAATCGGAATCTTGGCTTTGAGGGCTTCGAGCTCTTTCAGCATTTTGGCATTTTCTCTTTCGAGATATTCTTTTTCTTTTTCGGTCTTTTTCTCGAGGGTGGTTATTTTGATAACTTTTAATTTATTTTCTTTAATTTCACTTTCTTCGTCACCAAATGCGGAGAACACAATCACTGTTAAAAGTACTGAAATGAAAATATTTTGCTTCATAAAACCTCTTAGATGTTCAAAAAAGGGTACTGGTCGTTGGATACAATCAGTTTTCGGCAATACCGGTCCACGACTTAAAAAAATACCAGCTTTTCTCAAATTGAGAATTTTCTTAAACTGGTCTGTTAATCAATTTCAATTATTGGTTATAAAGGGCGTCGCTGAGGCAGTTTTTATCTTTTTCGTGTCTGGTACAGAAGGGTGACTTGAATAGGGACCTCCAAATACCGATTTTGTTCCTCTTAGCAGCTTCCATTAAGACTTTGTACTTACCCTTGCTGAATGCAGCATAATCTAAGGCGTAGCCTTGGCGCACCATTTCCTCATTAATGTCAGCGCCTTCAAGGTAGACCTGACAGACGAGGCGGTCATAAGATTTTCCCTGACAATCGAGATCGATGGTTTTCTTTAATATTTTTGACTCAAGAAATTCTTTTGAGGAGTTTCCTTCGACTTGGCCGATTTCCGGAGCATCGATACCGGCAAAGCGAATTTTGATGGTTTCATCCCTAAATTTGACCCGACACGTATCTCCATCGTGACAACTTATTACCGTTGCACTGAATCGTGTCATTTTCTGGTTATGTCTGATTTTTGAATGGGCCTTAAGAGGTATTGCACTAAAAGGTAAAACAATAAAAAACAGTAAAATTGCCCGTTGCATTCAGCATTGTGTGAAGAAGACTTAGCTTCGGTCAACGATATTTTATTCTTCGAATTTTGTAAAAAGATTGCCAGCTTTCCTATTGGTGATAATATCGAGGTCTTTAAACAAAGGTGGTTTTGTGTCTGAAGATATGAAAGTTGAACTTGAGAGACTCCGAGCTGAAAATGAAGCCCTGAAAAGCAAGAAGACAGGAAGCGGAACCTTATCAATGAAGGTGAGTGAAAAAGGTGCGTTATCAGTATATGGTATGGGGCGATTTCCGGTCACACTGTATAAAGAGCAATGGTTAAAACTTTTAGGAATTGCTGAAGAGTTGAAAAAATTCATTCAGGAAAACGATAGTAAACTAAAAACCAAAGAGTAATTTTACTATTTGTGACTAAGTTATATCATCATTTGAAGAGAAAAACGATCTCAGGTTACAAGCCCACAATTCTGGTTACCGGTTGTGGCTCAGGAATCGGATGGGCCGTTGCAAAACTGCTACAGGCCAATACTCAATATCGAATCTGTATTACCGCCAGAGATAAAAGTTACGATCGGTTGGTTGCGGAGTTTGTTCAGGACGAAAGATTTATTGTGAAGTGCCTGGATGTTACTTCTGATTCAGATCGTCAGCGCGTCGTTTCGGAAATTAGTAGTATTTGGGGCGGTGTCGATATTTTGATTAACAACGCCGGCGTGATGTACAGGTCCGTCGTAGAGCACATGTCGGAACAAGATGAAGTGAATCAAATGGCTACGAATTATTTTGGACCTATGGGCATGATTCGGTTGGTTTTGCCTAGTATGCGCGCCAAAGGTCGAGGCAAAATAATCAATGTTTCATCAGTCAGTGGTATGTTAGCGATGCCGACGATGGCATCCTATTCGGCGTCTAAACATGCATTAGAAGGCGCAAGTGAAGCTCTCTGGTATGAAGCTAAACCTTTTGGAATCGATGTCTCTCTGGTGCAGCCGGGATTTATACATTCGAATTCTTTTCGAAATGTTTATCGTACCAAGCTTTATGAAGCGGATCGCAATAAAGATGCTCCATATAATGATTTCTATACCAATATGGAAGGTTTTGTTGAGAAGCTAATGCGTCTGTCTCCGACCACTCCGGATAAAGTTGCGCTTGATATTTTAAAACTGATAAGAACTCAAAACCCTTTACTCTGGAATTCAGTTACCTTAGATGCGGTCATTTTCTATTATTTGCGAAGGCTGCTGCCGCGAAGGCTACTTTTGCCGTTTTTGTATATGTTGCTTCCAAATGCTAAATCGTGGGGCCTGCGCCATACCAATCGAAGACTCTAAACTCAGTACATTAACTAAAATTCGAACTTAATGCCTTGAGCTAGAGGCATAGTTTTTCCGTAATTAATCGTATTCGTCTGGCGACGCATATAGGCTTTCCAGCTGTCGCTTCCGGACTCGCGTCCGCCACCGGTGTCTTTTTCTCCGCCGAAGGCGCCACCAATTTCAGCGCCGGAAGTACCTATGTTTACGTTTGCAATTCCGCAATCTGAACCAAATGCAGATAGAAACTCTTCAGCACTTCGCATGTCTTCAGTGAAAATTGAAGACGAAAGACCTTGGCTAACTGAGTTTTGCAACTGAATTGCTTCAGCTAAATCGCCCGAATAACGAGTTAAATAAAGCACCGGGGCGAAGGTTTCTTGGTGTAGGATTTCCATAGAATGGTCGCCTTCAACCAAAGCGGGATTGACGTAGCACCCCGATTCATAACCGAGACCGCTGAGAATTTCCCCGCCAAAGAGGACTGTGGCCCCCTGTTTTTTGGCCAGCGTAAGGGCCTGCTGCATGGTTTCTACAGAATTTTTATCAATGAGTGGCCCTAAGTGATTTTGACTATCGAGAGGGTTGCCGATTTTTAAAGCCTTGTAGGCTTTAAGCAAACTGACCTTTACCTTTTCGTAAATCGCCTCATCAATAATAAGTCGACGAGTGCTTGTGCATCTTTGGCCGGCTGTTCCCACGGCTCCGAAAACGATTGCAGGAATAGCTAGTTCTAAATTGGCATTCTTCGTCAAAATGATGGCGTTGTTTCCGCCGAGCTCGAGAATAGTTTTTCCGAGTCGACCTGAAACCACTTGGGCGACATGGCGGCCCATTTTTGTAGATCCCGTTGCTGAAACCAGTGCAATGCGAGGATCACGAATCATCGTTTCGCCGATAACACTGGCTTCGCCGATAATGAGATTCATAATTCCTTCAGGTAGATTATTTCTTTTCCAGACATCGCTCATTAATTTAAAACAGGCGATTGCAGTAAGCGGTGTTTTTTCAGAGGGCTTCCAGATGCTCACATTTCCGCAAACCGCTGCAATCATTGAATTCCATGCCCAAACGGCTACGGGAAAATTAAACGCGGAAATAATGCCGATCGTACCCAATGGATGCCACTGCTCCATCATTCGATGTGAAGGGCGCTCTGAGGGTAGCGTCAGACCGTAAAGCTGGCGGGACAGCCCTACCGCAAAATCACAGATGTCGATGATTTCCTGTACCTCGCCGTGGCCTTCACTTTTTGATTTTCCCATTTCCAGTGAAACCAGATCGCCGAGAAGTTCCTTTTTGTTTCGAAATTCCTGTCCTAATTGTCTGACGATTTCACCTCTTTGCGGAGCTGGCATTTTGCGCCAGAAAAGTCCGGCCTCTGTCGAAATTTTCATGACCTCTTCATAATTGTTTTTGTCGGCCTGACCCGTGCTGGCAATAATGTCTCCGTCGATAGGTGATGACGAGTTGAGTTTTTCACCAGCGCTGCCGTTAAACCAGCGGGTGCCGGTGCTAACACTCATATTAGAGTTTTCAATGTTTAAAGATTTTAAGAGAATATCCAATTTCATAAATCACCTATTTGCAAAGGAAAGCAATGCCGCGAATTGAAGAGGAAAGAGCGCCAATTGTTTCAATTTTAACGTAATTGGCTCCTTTTTTTATTGCTTCAGACTTCAGATCATCTAACGCCTCTTCGGCGGTTGCATTGACTTTAGTGGATCGCCCTTCGATGGGTCCTAAACTTTTGCAATTCGTACCGGCTTCGTTACGACTCACGATGACATCGCTTTTTTCAGGAATGACTGGGTGAGAAGTACAGGCTGTTAAAGATAGACTAAGTCCTAAGCAAAAAAATATTTTTTTCATCGTTTTCCTCATGTGGGCACTATGGCGTAATTTACTGGTATTGACAACTCTTCTGTGAAACTATTCTGGTTCAATGCAAAATATTAAATTTATTTTTTTAGTTCTTTTCATCATCGTAGGATGCAAATCGCCTTCAAGAAAAACTCAGACAAATCTGCAGGTTGGGGACCAGGGTAAGTTGACTAGGGAACAGCTAAAAGAATTTAAAAAAACACGAAGTTTTCAGCTGAATTATGATCTGGTCTGGAATCGAGCGGTTAATTGGTTTGCTGAAAATAATATTGCAATAGATAAAATGGAAATTTCGTCGGGTCAGATCAGTGCTAAGTACCTGTTGAAAGCCGATGTCAATTTTCTTGACTGTGGTTTTGGCGATAAAAAGCAAAATAAAAAAGACCTTGGGTTTGGCGCGCTAGTAGTTAAAGTGAAGCTCGAATCGGAAGCTACAACCGGAGTTGAAGTTAGTTTTTTCGGCGAATCCTGTCGTTCGACCGGACAAATCGAAGCTGATATTCTCAATTATATCGGGCGCAGTGTCTCATTCAGTGACTGGCTTCCCGATTGGTATTTTGTATTTTAAATTTACAATGACTAAATCCTAATCGCCCAGGAAGACGATACTATCAGGGGTATCGGTCTCAATCTTGCTGCATAAATGGTAGATCTTTTTGGGGGAACCTTGAAAAAACTAAAGCTATTGTCTATCGTCTCATTCAGTTTTTTTTGTTTTGTCTCATTTCAAAACTGTAATAAGGTTCAGCTTACAGATGTTTCTGCCAATTCAGTGCTCGAGTTCGGTGAACCGGAAACCACGTCCGTCGTCGTTAAACTTTGCCAGAATTCTCCACACGACCGAATGACTAAAAGTTTTCTTTTTCCGAAGCCTGCCATGACCTGCGCCTGGGAAAAAGACGGTAATCTCGCCCCATTAAATAACTATTTTCAGGCGCGGATCGAACAAAATGAAATTCTTGCGCTTCCTAAAGGTGCTGTGATTTGCGAAGTGAAGCTCAATTTTGAAAAACAACAATTTCTCTATGATGACCACTTCCTACTTAGTTTCAATGATGCGATAATCGCCAGTTCTTTTAATTTTGAAGCGGTGCTAGCACGACGTTATAATTTGCTTCGCTATGATTGGGCAAAAATTGCAGGTATGTATTGGGATAAAAAGCAAGAAGGAGTATTTTGTGCAGCGGGTGGAGTATGCTCTTGGCCCAGCACCGACACCGCAGGCTTCATCGCTCTTAATTATGAACCCATTGTTTTTCAGAAAATCATGGCCGAAGATATCTCCCGCAATGAGCACGCGATCAAATTTGTTTCGATCGGTGATAATGATGATAAAGACTGTGAACACAGTGACGTCAGATTTAGTCTTGATGTAGAATATGTTTTTAACCACTAGTCTAAATGTGAGATATCCTTAACAGCTTTTTAAATTTAAACAAAGAATTATATTAGAAAACTCCTCGATTATTAAAAGAATATTAAGTAGTGAAAATTCGGTTAACTCTTTTTCGCAGCTGACCGATAGTTTAGTACAATGGCAATTCAAACAAATAGCCCTGAACAGCATCCTTTTATGAACAGCTCAGTAATTCTGACATTAACGGGCAGCGTTTCTGAAACGATTAAAGTGATGGCGCAGGCCGCAACGAAATTTGATAAAGCCTTTGTTGAAAAGAATTGGCAATCTCCGTCGGATGTTTCTGTGGTTGTTGATCTGGATTCCCCGCCGAATCGGGGACAGATCCGATTTCATTTTTCGGGCCGGGTTTTGACAGAGTTCTGCAAACGCATGCTTTCTGAAAATGTTGAGCCCGATTCCAGAGAGATCTTGGATTGTTCCGGAGAACTTTCAAATATGTTTTTCGGATTTGCCAAAGCCAAGTTAAACGAAAGCGGTTACAATTTCAAACTCAGTATTCCGAAGCCTTTCAATAAGGGCAGTTTACCGGTAATCACTTCCAATCATTCGAATGTGATTTTGCCATTTAAAGTGCTGAATGAGACTTGCTACATTCAAATTGTTGTACTGTAAGTTTGAGCCGGAACATAGCGTTCGGTCGTGTACCCAAGACCCTTTAGCCACGGAGAAAAATCTGATTCCAATAATTTTTTAACATAACTTAAGTCAAGTTGCTCCGGTTCAGTCAAGCCGCTAGCTAAGTTGGTAAGGAGCTCAGCCTGCCTGGTGCCGGCTTCCTGCGCTACCGCATAGGGTACAAGAGTATAGGTTATCAGGCCGTAGCGAGATCGATAGAGGTCTGGAAATTCTTTTTCTATAATTGTCTCAATTTTTTTATTGAACTGAAATGCAGGGTCAGAGACTTTGTCGCGCATTTCGATAAAGTTTTCTAGTGCCATTTCTGCGATCGCATTGGCATTTGGTCTTTGAAATTGATCAAAGGCGGATAATGTTTCAGCCCAGTTTTCATTGTGGATTTTCAAAAGGCTGAGAAGCGTTGTGCAATCCTCAAAACCAAGATTCATCCCCTGTCCGAAGAATGGAACAATTGCATGGGCGGCGTCGCCCATGAGTGCAACGGAATCGCCAAAGGTCCACTTATTCATTTTTACGGTGCCGAGTGCACCCTTTGGATTCTGTTTATAGTCTTTCAAATAATCGGGCATAAGAGGTAAAGCCGTTGAAAATTCACTTTTGAAAAACGTTTCGATTTCAGCGTCTTGATTTAAACTTTCTAAAGAGTTCTTTAAACCCTTATTAGGCAGATACAAGGTCATAGTGAAACTGCCGTCGAGGTTAGCTAAGCCCATCATCATATGAGTGCCGCGAGGCCAGATGTGAAGTGAGTTTTGTTCAAGAGGCCTTTGGCCCATCACTGCGGCCGGCATAAATAATTCTTTATAACCCGAATCGAGCCATGACGTTTTTTCGCTGAATTCATAAGGATATTCAGAAGCTAAAGTATTTCGTATCACTGAACCGGCGCCTTCGGTTGCAAAAAGCAGGTCATAATTATGAGTTAACTTTTTTTCGCTAGAAGAAAACTCTAAAGTTTTTGATTTGAGATTCAAACCGCTTACTGTGTGATCAAAATTAATTTTCACGCCGATTGAAATGCATTGTTCAATAAGAGTCTTGTTCAGCTGCGCTCTCGATACGGAGTAGTTGCATTCGGTATTATCACGTCCATAAGCCTGAAAAAAATTTTCGCCGTTCTTCTGGTGGATGCGGCGGCCGTAAACGGGAACACAAATGGCCATAATTTTTTCGAGTAATCCGGCGGTCTCTAAAGCATGAAGTCCGCGCGAGGTAACCACCAGGTTGATACTGCGCCCAACCTGCTCTTCCTTTTCTCGTGGGTCAGGGCGTTTTTCAAAAACGTCTACATCGTAGCCTTGCTTTTTAAGCAAGTAAGCCCAGAGAGAACCAACTAATCCACAGCCCACAATTGTGACTTTACGCATTTGAATTTTCTTTCATTAAGTGCACTAATTTGTAAACATCTTCGAATGAGTTATAAAGCGGCGCGGGTGTCGCGCGTATAATGTTTGGTTCCCTGAAGTCCACGATGGCGCCGGCGGCAATGAGACCTTCAAATCTTTGTTTTACATTGCCTTTAAATTTAAGACAAAGCATCGACCCCCGTGATTCAGGCGTAATGATTTCTACCTGTCCTTTGAGATTTTCTTTTATCAACCACTCAAAATAGGAGGTGAGTTGATTTCCTTTTTTTCTAAGCTCATCTATCCCGGCTTGGTCAAATAATTCCATTGAAGCGCGCAACGAGGCCAATTGAAAAATCGGAGGATTACTGAGCTGCCAAGCTTCAGCACTAGGTAAGGCTTCAAAGTCAGGGCCCATTTTGAATCGTGTTGTCTTATTGTGCCCCCACCAACCTTCAAATCGTGGAAGATCCGTTCGATTGTGATGGCGCTCGTGAATAAAAGTTCCGGCTAGACCGCCCGGACCTGAGTTGAGGTATTTATAGGAACACCAAACTGCGAAATCGGCTCCGGAATCGTGTAATTTTACATTAAGATTACCTGCACCGTGGGCCAGATTAAAGCCTACCATTGCGCCGACGTCGTGTCCGGCTTTAACTATTTTTTCAATATTGAAAGATTGGCCCGAGAGGTAGTTGCAATTTCCAATAAGAATAAGGCTTAATTCATTTCCGTGTTTTTTAATTGTTTCAAGAATTGACTCTTCGGTGACACTAAGGCCGTCGCTGCCAGCGTCAAGTTCAACAACTGAATTTTTTGGATCAAAGCCATGAAAACGAGTCTGCGAATCAACCGCATATTTATCTGAAGGGAAAGAATTGTTTTCGATTAGAATTTTATAGCGCTTTTGCGTTGGGCGATAAAAACTGACCAGCATCAAATGAAGATTAACGGTCAGCGTGTTCATGGCGACCACTTCGCTGCTTTTTGCTCCAACGAGCTTTGCGAAACTAGCAGTGATGTTCTCGTGATAATGCAGCCAGGGGTGATCTCCTAGAAAATGACCTTCAACGCCATATTTTGACCACGCTGCCAATTCGTCGTTGATATATTGTGCGGCCTTCTTCGGCATCAACCCCAAGGAATGTCCGGCGAAATAAAGCTGATCTTTATTTTCTGGTGTTTTCGGAAAACTAAACTCAGCTCTAAAGTGACGAAGTGGATCTTCGAGATCAAGTTTTTGTGCAAAAGACAAATCATTTTTAAAATCAAGCGTCATTGTTTCAATCCTTGAACTTCAATACCCACTGGAGGAAGG
>JAYVIY010000059.1:0-5541 GCA_043769795.1 Pseudobdellovibrio sp.
ACAGTCTTCGGCGAGTCGCTTGATGTGCCGCGATTCGATGGTTCCCGAAAGAGTAACGATGGCGTCTTTAACCCGCACTTCAATTTCACCGGCATCAATTTCCGGGTGCCGGGTAAGGGCTTCGCTGACTTCCTCACGGATACGTTCGTCAGAGCGACGATAACCTTTTGGGCCCTTTCCGAAATGAGGACCGGTTTGAGCCCCGTTATTCCATGGCAAGTGCGAATCAATTGACGGCTTGGCAAAAGAAGGTTGAAGGCCCTCATGATGGGTCGAAATGTTGTGCTGTGAATTATTGGTTCGCTGCTTTTTTCGCATATAATCCCCTTACAGAATGAGCGAAGCAATTTAAATGCCCGATAATTAAGTTGGTGCGGGTTGTAATTGAAGCCCATGGAAGGGGTCTAGGGAATAATTCCCTATTCGTACCGATGAGAAATTGTGTAGTATGGTTTAAGCATGAATCTGAAAGTTCTTTCTTACAATATTCACAAAGGCTACGACTGGAAAATGCAAAAGTATTTTCTGCAGGATATGAAAGAATTAATAAATACCTCGGCGGCGGATATTGTTTTTCTGCAGGAAGTTGTCGGAAAAAGCGACGTCTACAGAAGAAAGGGCCTCGTTGATTCACAATTCGAATTTCTGGCCGATACGGTTTGGCCGCATTATTCCTATGCACAGAATGCCCTCTATGATCACGGACACCACGGAAACCTTATTCTAAGCCGATACCCCATTGAAAGCTGGGAAAATATTAACTTAACGACCAATGCCCTTGAAAAAAGAGGTTTGCTCGTCTGCAAAATTAAACTGCCCTCACCGCTGAATAGCAGTATTTATGCGGCCTGTGTTCACCTTGATCTTTTACATGTCAGTCGTAAACTGCAATACCAGATGATTAAGAAAAAAATTATGTCGCTGGAGTTGTCGGAAAATCCGCCACTGATATTGGCCGGAGACTTCAATGACTGGAATCAAAAATCAAGTACGGTGTTTGAAGGTGAATTGAAGATGAAAGAGGCCTTTAAAACACTTCATGGAAAATTTGCCAAAACATTTCCGGCCGGGTTTCCGATGCTTTGCTTAGATCGGATTTATGTCAGAAATCTCGACGTCGTCAAATCGCATGTTTTTGAACGCGCTGAACATCAGAATCATTTTTCAGATCATTTGCCGATCTTTTGTGAACTGAGTCTGGAAGATAATTCGAAATGAGAACGGATTTTCTGAACAAAACCCAGAATAATCACATTCGCTTTGTATTAGAGGGCGAAGTCTATTACGAGCACTATTTAAATCTGATAAAAAATGCCACCAAGTCGATTCATCTTCAGACCTATATTTTTTCCGACGACCACTTCGGAAAAGACGTGCAGACAGAGCTGAAAGAGGCGGCCGAGCGCGGGGTAAAAGTCTACCTGCTTATCGACAGCGTGGGGTCATTGAATTTTTCTGAAAAAGCTGAAATTGAATTGAAGGCGGCGGGGGTTCATTTTTGCCGATTTAATGATGTGCAGTTTAAATGGCTTGGCCAGTGGGGTCGAAGGCTGCACCACAAAATTTTATTAATTGACCATTCAAAAGCTCTCATCGGCGGAATCAACGTTATCTCGAATTCATACCGTCAAAAGGCCATTGAACACCAGCTGGATTTTGCGGTTTTTGTGGAGGGGCCAGTGACGATCGGGCTCACGCAGTACTGTCAGTTGATATTTGCAAAATCCTGCACGGTACGGATGAAGCTAAAAAAAGACACCGCACCTAGAAATACAGATTCTGAAGGGGTCGAGCTTAAGATTTCAATTAATGACTGGATCTTTCAGCGTTGGCAGATCACGAAGCAGTATTCGGAACTGACCAGCACAGCTAAAAAAGAGATTATTATACTGAATTCCTATTTTTTCCCGCGCCGGAAATTTATGAGACAGCTGGCAACTGCAGCCAAACAAGGAGTCAGCGTTAAATTGATCTTACCTAAGATTTCCGACTGGCCCAGTTACGTTTATGCCACTCAATATCTCTACGCTTACTTTCTTAAAAATGGAGTTGAAATCTATCAGTGGAACAAATCAATCATGCACGGAAAAATGGCCACCATCGACGGGCGCTGGTCAACGATTGGTTCATTTAATCTCAATTACACGAGTTACCAGCAAAATCTGGAAATGAATGTGGATATTTATTCAGAAGTTTTCACGAAGCAATTAAATGGCCGACTGTGCGAGTTGATTGAAACCGGTTGCGAAAAAATTGAAGTGAATGAGTTTGTGACGAACGCCACCTTAAAAACCAGATTTTTTCGCTTCAGTTGTTATGTGCTTTTGAACCTCATTGCGAACTTTTCGATTGGGCTGGCCTTTCAGGAGGAAAAAAGCCGCACGCGGATATTTAATCGGCTGCGAATCGCGATCACACTTTTGTTTCTGCTTTTAGGAATAATCGGTTTACTTATTCCACAGATGCCCGGAATTCCATTTTTGATAGTTGCATTGCTATTGGTATACGGGCAAATCGTATTTAATAACAGAAATGTCTGAACTGATCTGCAACTGACTTAATAGCTTAAAAACCAAAGCCGGTCGCGAAATGGTCACCGAGTGACAAGAGTAGACCGGGCACTGACGGTTCACGAAAAAATCATGTCCTAAAAAATGAAAGTGAAATCCATCCATTTCGGGATCAGCGATTGCGTCTACAATGTTAAATGCGGAACTGTCTTCTAAAAAGGAGAGCTCCCTCCAGAGAGCGGCGTCGAACTCGTCGCCGAAAAATTCATCGTTGTCAAAAAGCGCCAATAGGCCTGAGTAAAGCGAAGCGGACTTCTTCTGTTCTGCGAGAAAGAAACGAAGATCACGGCTCAATTCTATATTATTTTGCCCCGAACCCAACTGGCCGTAGTGTCCGACGTGCAGAGGTCTGAACAGCGCAGAGTTTCTCTGTATTGTTTTTTCCATCGAATTCACTCCTTTATGATAATGCGCCCGGTTTTTCCTACCGCAGCGCCGGTAATTATTCTTCGTTCATTTGTTTTTTTGCTTTTGATAAGCGTCACTAATTCTGGTGAATCCGGTTTCAGGTGATTTTTCGGTGGCTGCAGCTCATTTGACCTGTTCATTCTTCTGTGGCCGGGCTGATGGGCAATGTCAGCGGTCACCGGCTTTAGATTTACTTTTGTTTTTTGTTTTTTACTGCGCGCTTTTTTTGTGACCTTTTTTACGGTCTTCTTCGCAGCCTTCTTCGCGTTCGCATTTTTAGGGCTGCTTTTTTTTTTAGTTTTTGAGTACATCAGCATTGTCCAATTCGTAGTCAGGAACGCTTTCGATTTGCACATTGCGCAAATATTCCGGCAAACTGTCGATCAGTAGTTTTATACTGGCCATGTCTTTGTTCTGAGCAAGATACTCGAATTGCTTTCCGGTTTCGCCGAGATACTTGAACCCGTAACTTGAGCAGACGCCTTTCCAGTTGTGGCCAATTTTTTTAATGGTTTCGAAGTCTTGCTTTTCTGCGGCATTTTTTAATATGGACAGATCGTCAATTTTATTTTTAATAAAATTCGGAATTAGATCGACCAAAAATTCGTCGACGAAAATTTTATCAGGAACCTTGGGTGAGGTGTCAGATAAGATCATATTTTTCACTCGTGCTTTCGTTTTGCGTTAGCTGAAAAATCATATTTCAGCCAAGTGTTTGTTTGAGCCTTTATTCATCCATTTTTAAATCGGGCGGCAGGTCCTCTTCATATAACTTATTCGGGTAGTCGGGTTTTTCGTCACCTTCTATTTTTTTCTGCTCTTCGCTTTCCGGCAATTCCGGACTGACTTCCGTATGGTTCATGATCTCCGATACCGAGGCGATGGCTTGTGGGTGGGGCATGCCGTATCTCTTTTCCAAAAGGTTTGCCAAGGCCTCTTTATCTCCATGCGTTCTTTCCAGGTCATCAGCACTTAGCGCATTCCAGTTCTGCCGAAACTGCTTTTTAGCTACTGACCAGTCTTTATCGCAATGTTTCATTAAAAGTGCTCCAAGGTTTGTGCCAGCAACAAAGCAAGATGGGTGCCATCACCACATTCTAAAAAAGGCATTTTAAAGATAAGCAAAGGGTAAATTTTCCCTAAAAATAATTTCCATTTAATTAATTTCTGAACGTTTTCGCTGGCACTTCAATTGCTGAAACAAAGGAAATATTTTGGTAGGCACAGGTGAGGGGCAAATTATGGATCTAGTCAGTTTGTTGCAGGATGATCACGACATCATCCGAAAGTTTATTCAAGAAATCGAAAGCAGCGATCATTTGCCGGTCAAAGCTCGAATTTTTGCAGAAATGCTTAATTTTGTTCGGGCTCATTTTCGGGCTGAAGAAACTGCGCTCTACGCCAAGAGTCTGAGATCAGCGGTGTTTGAACTTAACGATCTTGCGCTCGACGGATTTGAAGAGCACCACTTGCTAGATGACCTGATCTATCGGATCAAAAACGTAAAGATCGATGATCCACTCTGGCTTTCAAGGGTCAAAGACTACTGTCAAATACTCGATTTGCACCTCGTTGGCGAAGAAGCTGATTTTTTTCCGGAACTAAAAAACTTTTTATCAGTCACCGAACTTGATCGGGCTGCGGTAGTTTATTTAAAAGCCAAGAAATCAGAATTGATTATCGCTGAGCAGGAACTGCAACAGGATTTCGACTTTATCTCAGGCACTCAAATCAATTATGAAAATTGAGACACTATTTCTTTAAGTTCGTGTTAAGAAAATCCATAAAGAATTGACAGGGGTTTTTAGGTCAAGGCTTCTAGAATCGTTTGGGTAAAATTTCCACTTTTTTGTTGGGGTAAAAATCCTCATTGTGGTAAGAAAGTTAAATATGAAAAAAGCTAAAATTTTAGTGATTGAAGATGATAAAGACATTCAGGAGTTAGTAATCAGTTTTTTTAAGGTTCGTAATTATGAACTCGTCGCTTATGATGAGGCGCAAAAGGCTCTGGAAGACCTGACCCAGAACAAGGTCAGCTGTGATGTTATTATCACCGACCTGATGCTGCCGAACATTTCCGGAATTGAGTTTACCCAGCGGATGAAGGCCATGGGTAAGCTGATTCCGATAATTCTGATTACGGCCAATAAGAAGGTCGAAATAGCTGTTGAAGCCATCGCCTCCGGTGCTTATGACTTTGTGGTCAAACCTTTGCATTTTCCGCAGCTACTGGTGTCGGTCGAGCGCGCGCTGTATTTAACGAAGGTAGAGGAAGAAAATACGACGTTGAAAACAGTCGTTCAGCTGCAGGAAGGCCCAACCAGCCTTGAAGGAATCGTTGGCAAGAGCCAAGGAATTAAAAACGCGCTCGAGTTAGCAAGACGGGTTTCAAAATCGACTTCGAACATCCTGATTACCGGTGAAAGCGGTACCGGTAAAGAGGTCATTGCAAAAGCTATTCATTCAATGGGGTCGCGCAAGAAAGGACCTTTCGTCGCCATCAACTGCTCGGCAATTCCGGAGAACTTGCTGGAATCTGAGCTCTTCGGCCACGCAAAAGGCT
>JAYVIY010000060.1:0-5538 GCA_043769795.1 Pseudobdellovibrio sp.
GTGGCACAACACGATGGAAATCGGCTGGTACAGTATCAAGGAAATTGGGTGGTACACTATGATGGAAATTCACTGGTACACATTGGTGGAAATTCGACATTGTTGTATATAAATAGTCCAAAAGCACGTCAGATATCTGCAGAAATTCTTTACCGGTTTTTTGTTC
Source organism: Pseudobdellovibrio sp. (assembly GCA_043769795.1). Lineage (GTDB taxonomy): Bacteria > Bdellovibrionota > Bdellovibrionia > Bdellovibrionales > Bdellovibrionaceae > Pseudobdellovibrio. The sequence continues at coordinate 167 of JAYVIY010000060.1, forward strand.
TTAATACTTATGTGAAGGGTTTAAAGGAAATGCAGATCGGCGCAATAAAAGGCTATTATCGCAAGCAAATTAAAGATTCATAATTTCAGATTAAAGTGGCGATTCGATATAAAATATTTCAAAACAGCAATGACATGGCGCTGCCCCCGTAATCAATTTTCCTCTACGAAGAAAATTACTGATATCATTGTAAATGATGAGTTGTTTTTTTAAATTATTCTTTGAGTTGCCATTGTAATTTTTCGGCTTGATCACTTACTACTTGTTTTTTGCTTTCAGCGATCCATGTGGGTTCTGTTTTAAAATTCACGATTTCGCCTTTTAAATCTTTGAATGTTATTTTTACTAGTACTTTATCGCAAACCCAAATTAAGAGCTCTTTCTCTGTGATATCTAAAGCTGATATCCAAGGAAAATTTGAAAAATCACGGTAAGCTCTAGAAAGATCTTCAAGGTTTGGGAGGAAATCTTTAATTTGAATCGTTGTTTTTATACCTTCATAATTATAAAAAACAACGACTCCGAGATCTGAACCGGAGTCACCAAGCCCTCCTACGGTAAATAATCTGGCAGAGGTTGGGTCTGAAAAAACATAATTAATATTCATGTTGTCGGCCCATTTAAGTTTTTCATTCTTCATGAGATTCTTTTTAATAAGAATGCTTTTTTCGTGTATTTTAGAATGGAGCTCCAGTTTAGCATCAGGGCTTGTAAAGACCATTAATTCAGGACGGTGAGGACTCATAGAGACTCCTGTCGTGGCGTAATAAATTAAAGTAAAAAAAACCATAAAAGACAGGCGTCTCATTGCTAAATGTTGAGTGAGTGCAAAATAAAAGTCAATTCAATAGACACTAATCATGTCTCGGCCTTAAGACTCACCGCTGGCCATGGATCATATAGCAATTTTGCTTTTTTATTTCACGGTCCACGAATGTTTTCTACAGGCGAAGATCGAAATTTGCTAAGAATCTAATTCTTGAAACTAAAATCATTAATTAACTCAGATAGTTACGACCAATACGCAAATACGCAAATGCGGGATATTTTATGACATTCAAAGTTTCAGAGCCATTTGCAACAAGACCGCCGAGTCTTAAAGATTTAGTAAATCAACATATTATGGGCGATGTTTGGGTTCGCGACACCCCACTTTGACCAGTAACGGATTCATATGTGCTAGCAAAAAAAATTGATAGAGAGCCATCATCTCGCAGGTCCTCTAGATAAACCACGCTAGGTTAGAAAAGTCGACATAGCCGAATTTGGTTTGGTGTTACTATTATTGTATATAACTAGCCCCAAAGCACGTCGGATATCTTCAGAATTACTTTACTGGTTTTTTGTTCTTAATACTTATGTAAAGGGTTTAACTGATTTGCAGATCGGCGCAATAAAAGGAAATTATCGTAAGCAAATTAAAGATTCGTAATTTCAGATTAAAGTGGCATTTGAGACATAATATTAAAAAACCGCAATGGCAGGGGTGCGCCCCCGCAACCAATTTTCCTCTACAAGTAGAATTACAAATACCTGACATTAAGGTGGAATTCTTAATTTTCTCGAAAAGCCATGTTTTAATTTTGTAGAATTGTAGAGCTCGGGGATTGGGCAGAGTCATTGTCTAAGTCGAAGGTTCGAGTCCTACAAGGACGACCATTTAATAAAATAATAAGAAATCAAAAAATCACATCATAGATCAACACACAATCAGAAATAGGAAATAAGTCATCAAACAGTTAGAGAGAACAGCCGAAGTTGCTGTTGAAGAAGAAGTCGTGGTTCGCGAAGAGCCGTATACAAATCAATTTGAAAAAGTGCTTAAGAGAATCAGGAAAGAGTTGAATTATTCGAATGTTTCGATGATTTATAAGAAGTTTTACGCGCAGGGTGATGAGCCAAATGAGATAAATTCGCTTTTTATGAGTTAACCGTACCTTTTAAATGAATTTACTTGTGTTGAAGGCAATAAAATCCTATTCAGGATTAATCCCATCATAAGTTCAATAAATTTTTACAAACAGGCAGGCTATAATTAGCCCGTTGTATCCAGCCGTGCAACAGAGAGTAAAAAATTTGAAATGAAATAGCGCAAATCCAATTGTAGGCTGCAACAATTAAATTCCAAATGAGTATTTATTTAAATGGGCCTTTTTTTGCATATAAACCAATAAAGATAATTTCAAAAAATTATCCGAGGTCTATTGGAACAAGATAATTTTCAAGAGTTGGTATTGCCAAGATAGAAAAGAGGAATTTAAATGATAAGGATAATTTTTCCACTAACACTTATTGTCGTTCTGTCTGTAATGACGATAACGCCAACAGCCAAGGCCGCTCCCGCTTATGCTCGTCAAACAAATATGGCCTGTATGGCTTGCCACTTTCAAAGTTACCCGGCATTGAATGCGTTCGGGCGAAATTTTAAAGCGAACGGCTATACCATGATGGGCTCTCAGCTGAAGATTGAAGGCGTGCAGTGGCTTTCTTTGCCTGCAACTCTGAACGCCGGCGTCGTTACAAAAATTCGCTATCAAGAATCGAACGGACCGAAAGTCGATGGCACCCATAATACCAACAATGGACAGTTGCAATTTCCGGATGAGTTGATCTTGATCGTTGGCGGAAGAGTAAGTGAAAATATCGGCGCTCAGTTAGAATTGAACTTAGCGGCAAAAGATGCCGAGCCAACGGCTGCAAATTTCAAAATGCCATTTATTTACGACGTGAGCGGCGTTAAGACAGGGGCTATTCCTTTCACTACAGCTGATCAAGGCGTGGCCTATGGCTTTGAATTGCTAAATACCGGTGCGGTTCGGGGCGCACGAATTATGGAAGCGAGAAAAAGTTTTTCGGCACAACAGTATATCGGAACAGCTACTGCCGCGGAAGGTATCGCATTGGTTGCAAGCAATGCGAATTATTTCGCCAACGTAAGTAAGTGGTCACCACGCAGTATCGGTGCCGCCAAATCAGGATCACCCACTGCAACTTATTTTAGGCTGGCGTTCACGCCGAGAGTGGGTAATTGGGATACGGGTTTTGGGTTACAAAGTTGGAGTGGCAGTGCGACCGATCCCACTCTGGCAGATAATAAAACTGAGGCTTATGCTGTTGATGCCCAGGCACAAGGAGTAATCGGTGAGAGGCCGTTTGGGTTTTATTTAACTTATGCCAACGCCAACGCCAGCGCGGCGGGGAACAGCCCTAATTTATTCAATGCAAATGTTAACGCAAAAACAGCCACGACTGCCGCCGGGCAATTGGGTGTAATACCGGATAAAGCCACATTACTATTAGCTTTGCGTAAAGGCGACAACGGGCAAGCAACTCAGAATGGAGATGATTCTGTAACAGTGGGTGCCACTTTTCAGGTTGCGCAAAATGTGCAATTGCAATTGAACCATGAGATGTATTCGGGGAGCGCCTATGACGGAACACCGGCTAATGGAAATAAATTCACAACTTTAATGCTGTTCGCGGCTTTTTAAAAAAAATGGGATAGAGGATCTTTATGAAAGCTATACTTTTTTCTTTTTTTCTAGGGCTTTTCTCTTTACATGCTTGGGCCGCAGATGCGGAAAATGGTAAAAAACTTTTTGCAACTCGGGGTTGTGTTGCCTGCCACAGCTTGGGTTCAGGCGAAGCCTCTAAGACAGGTCCTGACTTAGAGGGTGTAACAAAAATACGAAAAGCTTCTTGGCTGAAGAGTTGGATCAAGAACCCGGACAGAATGCGTAACGATCCAATTATTAAAAAATTGACAGCGCAATACTCAACTCCCATGCCGGCAACCGGCCTGAGTGATCAGGAAGTTGAGGATATTGTTGCTTATCTCAAAAATCCTTAAAAGAATTTAGGAATATAGAGACTCGCTACTTTTGCGCAGCCTTATCGTTAGCGTATGGTATTGTGGGTTCCGAATGAGTCTTCTGGCCTTCGGTTCTCAAGTGTTCGTTGGTTTAAATTGTATACGTTATATTTAAAATTCAACTAATGGCCCCGAACCCTGAAGCAATAACGCTTTTATTTCACGGTCCACGGATACATTCTATTTTAATAATACAAGATTCGGAATTCATATTGATTATAGAGTTTTTGAACTCAGAACAATAATTGCATTATTTAAATCATAGGCTTTTCATTTAAAATTTGATTGAAATCAAATTTGATTTCAATCAAATGCCTCGTAAATTCATATAGTTAGCGATCATATAAAAAATTGGAGAAAATTATGATATTCAAAGTTTCAGAGCCATTTTCAACAAGACCTCCTAGGTTAAAGGATTTAGTAAATCAACATATAATGGGCGATGTCTGGATTCGAGATACTCCTTTTGGTTCAATTACTGATTCCCTAGTATTGGTAAAAAAATTTGGATTAACTCACGGAAATATTTTGAGATCTATTGATAAATGTAAAGCAGAGCTGGGTATTGAAACAAAATATAATCTCAGCAACAATTTAATTGAAAATCATTATATAGCAGGTCCGAAAGGAAGACGCCGTAAAGTCAGAAAAGTCGACATAACCGAATTTGGTCTGGTTTTACTGTTGTTGTATATAAATAGTCCCAAAGCGCGTCAGATATCTGCTGAAATTCTTTACCGGTTTTTTGTTCTTAATACTTATGTAAAGGGTTTAACTGATATGCAGATCGGCGCATTAAAAGGTTATTATCGTAACCAATTTAAAAATTTTTAATTTCAGATTAAAGTGGCATTTGATACATAATATTTCAAAACCGCAATGACAGGGGCCTGCCCCGCAACCATTTTTCCTCTACAAGGAATATCCCTACCTGTGCAACCGCATACTCGAATGTGAGTCAGATCTATATGAAGTTTTATAAAGAGTCGGGGAAGCCACAAGAGCTTTTACATTTGTTCGACAGTAAAAAATAGTAAAGGTTTTGGCCTCTTGACAGGTTTATAAAAAATTTCTAGCATTTTAAGTTGATAGTGCAAAATTGAAGGTTAAGGTTGTAAATGTGTAGTGGTAATGATTGCTTAATCTATTATTTTTCTTCAACGCTTATTGTTTTCTTTTTTTTGATTTATTTTCTTTTAAAATATCGAGGCTTTTCACAAAAAAAATATCTTGAAATTAATCATGATCAAGCTTGGGAAAATGTTGTAAAGCGAACCGATAGTTTAAATTTAAAAAAGTCTAATATGATTTTTGGCATTTGGAAGGATGCTTCTCTGGCTATAATGAGCCTTGTGGTTAAAGATTCAAAAGATCAGACAATCGGGCAAGTCTTCAAAGCAATTGGAAGCAGAGAGCAAACTATAAAAATCGGTGAGCAAATTTTTTTGATTGAATTTCCACTTACCTGGAACCGTACTGCTGTTTTGCACGCACCCGATGG
>JAYVIY010000061.1:0-2019 GCA_043769795.1 Pseudobdellovibrio sp.
GATAAGGCAATATATTCAGAGGTGGGGTTAACCGATCCGACTAATCCCTACTCAGATCAGGAGTGCATAGAGCGTGGCGTTTTCGCTATGGTTAATGAATGCACCTTGGCACTCGACATTGATAAAATCGTTGGAAGTCCGAATGAAGTTGATCTGGCTATGATCATGGGCACAGGCTTTCCTCCGTTCCGAGGCGGGCTGTTGAAATATGCTGATAGCATCGGCGCGCACTACATAAAAGATCAGCTGACGAAATACGCGACCGAGCGCAAAGCAAACCGCCTTCGACCTTCAGTTAGACTGGCTGAGCGTGCAGAGAAAAAAATTAAATTTTATGAGCTTTAGGTATCGGATAATTGTTATTTTTACGTTTCTGTTTTTAATCTTCGGTTTGGATCAGGCAACGAAATTCTGGGCGGTCAATCAGCTCATGGGGAAGAATGCGATTCCGTATCTGAACGGCGTGTTTCAGTTTGTCTATGCCGAAAATCCCGGAGCTTTTCTCGGTTTAGGCGGCGGTTGGTCGAGAGGGGTGCGGTTTGTTGTTTTTGCCTTCGTTGTTTTTTTAGGGCTGGGGGGCATGCTCTGGTATCTGATCAAAAGAGAAAATCTTAAAGTTAATCTTTATGCCTACACTTTTATTCTTGCGGGTGGATTCGGCAACCTCTGGGACCGAGTCTTTCACGAAGACGGGCACGTCATCGATTACATGCTTATTGAACTTTGGGGCCCTTTTCGAACAGGTGTTTTTAATATAGCGGATATCTTTATCGTCGTAGGAGTAGTGCTGGCATTACTCGGTGAATATCTACTTAAGAAAACGTCTTTGCCTAGCCATAAGTCCTAAGCTTCAATCACGCAATACTCTTGCCATTTTTTTCATAAAATCAGATCATAACTCTTGCTACCTACGATGGGGAAATTATGAAAAATTTTATTTTAGTTGTTCTCTTCTTTGTCTCACAAAAGATTTTTGCGGTTGAGTACGGAGTATTCATGGTAGTAAAAGGAACAGTTAAAATTGAAAGCTTAGGCTCAATGAGCGATGCGAAGGTTAATTCAAAAATTCAGGTGGGAGATACCATCATTACCGAAAGTGATTCCCGCGCAAAAATTGTTATGACCGACCGAAATATTCTGAACATTTCACCGAATACTAAAATGAAAATTGAAAAGTACACAAATTCTGCGGCTGACAAAAACGTCAATCTGAATTTAATCGAAGGAAAAGTAAGAAGTAAAGTTGAACAGAAATACGACAACAAGAACAGTAAATTTGAAATTCGCACGGCTACAGCTGTTGCCGGTGTTCGGGGAACTGAATTTATTACTTCTTATAATTCGTCGACGAAGACCACGGAAGTTATCACCATGAAAGGCAAAGTATCGTTTCAGACGATCAATGTTACCGGAATAAGTGCAACAGCTGCGCCTCCAGAGCCGGTGATTGTTGAAAAAGGTGAAAAGTCACAGGCTAAGGGAAATGATGCGCCGGCCGTTCCGGTAAAAGTTCCGGAAAAAGAAATGAAACAAATTGATAGTGAAACCACAGTGAAAAAGAAGCCCAAAGATGGGGGAGGGTCGAATGTGGGTAATCCGCAGCCGGGAATGAATCGAGGAGGAGATGAAAAAGCTCCGCCCTCACCACCTCCACCGGGAACTCCGCTGATGGATATGAACGGAAATACTCAAATTATCGATGGCGCAGCCACACGAAAATTCGACAAGTCGAAAGTTAAAATTATCACGCAACCTTCTAACTGATTTGTGATGAGTACACTGATGAAAAATGTAATTTTCATTCTATTTGCACAATTGTTGTCAGTGATCTGCCTTGCTAAAAATGTTCAGAGCCCTGAATTGGTCATCAATCGGGTTATTCAGCTCTACAATCAGCAGAATTTCAAAGATTCGCTGTCGCTGCTCGATACAATCAAAGACACGCGGGATAGCTATGTTAACTGGTATTACTTTTATGCTTTGAACCAGATTCGTTTGAATAATAATGATGAAGCACTG
>JAYVIY010000062.1:0-5523 GCA_043769795.1 Pseudobdellovibrio sp.
TCCATTGGTCAATGAAGCCACTGGCCGTTTACCTTTAAGAAGTATTGAAAAAAACAAAGGTCATGGCGAACTTTGGGATCATTTATCTGATTACACTCACCACAAATTATTATCGGTAGATGGTGAAGAATTTATTTTAGGTGGACGTAATATTGAAGATTCGTACCATATGAAAGAGCGCGTCGGTTCTGCAGGTAAGTACATTTTCATCGATACCGATTTCTGGGGTAAAACCGCGCGGGGCGGTACTGCTTCGGTTGATTCGTCTTACGATCGTATTTTAAAAACGACAATGGTTGCCGATTTGGCCCGTGTTATGCGAGTTACGCCATTTGAATTCGTTGCGAACTCAGCACGAAGCTCAGCAGATGTTGCGAGTTCTTCTGAAATGGCTGTAGGGCAGTGTTTAGCAATGAAAAAAACAGGCGCGGCACTTGGAGAATGTATTTTGGCAAGTTTGCCACAAATGCCGGGTTACAAGTCTCCTGAAAGCCGTATTCAGTCTGAAATCGTGAATATGAAAGCTTCAATTGAAAGATACATGACTAAGTATGCAAACAGCGGCAAAAAATCTGTAGACAAAACCTCGGGTCAATTATCAGCTAATGATTTGCAAACGGCAGAAGTTCATTACCTTGAAAACATCAACTTCAAAAAAGACACTTTACAGAGAATTATCGGTTCAAAACTGGGTTCTGAAAGTAAAAATAACAAAAATATTCAGGCCGTTTGGTATGAAGCTTTAGAGAACACTTGTCGCGTCAGCCGTAAACAAGAACGTGATATGACCGTGTATTTTCATACAGCCTATCTGTTGATGCCAGCGGGTATGATTCACCGAATTGCAAAAATGATGAATAATGACTATGGTGATTGCTCGCGGGTAAAAGTGGTCTTCATTACCAATTCGCCGGATACAACAGATCTGGCGCCGATCAATCTTTTGGCCCGTTACCAACTGGGAGCATTGTTTGACCACTACACCGGATTGGTTCAGTACGAAGCTGAATTCAACAAAGGTCCAAGAAAGTACAAAAGATTTTTTCCGACTTTGGAATACTACGAATACAAAAAGGCCGATGGCGCAGGTCAATCCCTTCACACCAAGCTATCACTTATCGGTGATGACATGATCGTGGGCTCTGCCAATGCCGATGTTCGTTCTTACTACATGGATACAAACAACGCTGTTTTGATCAGAAATGCTAAAGAACTTAATCAACAGTATCGAACATTTATGCAGGGACTAATCAAGAGCGGAAGAATTGAAAACAAAATGCGAAACTTTATCGGCAAAAGTGTACCGGAACTCCGTGCAGAAAACGCTTATATGCTGGAAAGCAGCGCTAAACGTTGGAATCAGGAAGCAAAGTTAACTCTTGAGAGAAAAACACAGATTCTTGATACTTTGGACAAGGCCGGACAAAAAATCTTAGCTACGACAAAAAAATTAATTACGTTCCGTGGAGATTTTGACTACAACAACTTTCAGAGCGAATCTAATAAACGTTATGAAATCAATAAAGAGTTAAACGAAATGGCTAACGCCTTCGACGGAACCTTTAAGGTATTTTAAGCATTTTCGAAAGAAATTTTATTTATGGGCAGATTAATTTCTGCCTTTAATCGTGCCCACCTCTGAAGACTTGATGTGGGTTTTTTTATTTCTTTGTTACTGAGCTGAACAGAATAATATCTTCGATGAGCGCAGCAATGCGATTCTTCTGAACTTCGGAAGTGTTAACGAGCTCCAATCCCATAATGGCCGGAAAATTCGTTCTAACCAGAATAAATCTGACTATGGCGGTCGATGTAATTTCTGCTCTTTTATGAATCTGAAATTGAACTTCGATGATATCGTCGCGCTCAAACTTTGGCATGTTTTGATTGGACAAAATCTCAAATCTGATTCCGGAGAGTGAAATATCGACTGCCGAACACTTGAGATGAAATTTTTTTGCGGGGTTTAAAATTATTGAAGCTGTCTGATTCCATTTTTTCGGTATCAGGTAACGGGGTTCGCGGCGTCTTTTCAACTGCAAGACTTTCGATGACATGTCGAAATAGTAACGATTTAAGTGGGTTTTAATAAAGGTTTTAATGAAATAAGTTTCAGTACCCACATGAAACTTAAGCGAGATCTCCTGATCGGAGGGCAGCGAAAATTCTCTGAGCTCATTGCTGAGAATCACCCTTTTCTCGATGAAATTATCTATAAAAGCTTTTACCGGTTTAGGTGGAACACCGACATTGAGTACCAGGCCTGATTTTTCGCTATGTGCATTTCGAAGTGCGGCTAAAGAATCGGTTTCACTAAGTTCTGATAAGAATTCGGCCTGTCCAACAGGTGCATTCGGCATAGAGAAGATCTTATCTTATTGAATCCAGCTACGTAAAGCATCTTGTGCCCGTTGTATCTGTTTGAGCTTTTTTTCTTTTTTGTCTCGAATTGGTTCTGGCCAAGGTGGAATCAGACTGAAATTGATATTCGTAGGTTGAAAATTCTTTTCTCTGAAAGGGTCCGTGATGGCTTCAAGCAGCGAGCCGAAGGCGGTGTCACGCGGAGGTAAGCTAAGGGTTTTGTCTTGCAATTTCTGATCAATGAATCTTGCGACCAATAGACCAATGCAGGTCGATTCAAAATAGCCCTCAACGCCGGTAATCTGCCCGGCAAAAAACAACCAGGGATCGTTTTTGCTCGACAAGTCTTTATTGAGTCTTTTCGGTGTATTAATAAACATATTTCGATGAATGCTGCCCAGTTTTAAAAACTCGGCGTTTTCAAGACCCGGAATCATTTTAAAAATCCGAGTTTGTTCGCCATAGGCCATTCTAGTCTGAAAGCCGACAATATTATAGGCCGTGGCTTCTTTGTTATCCTGTCTGAGTTGAACCACCGCAAAAGGGTAGCGACCGGTTTTTGGATTGGTTAAGCCCACGGGTTTCATCGGACCGAATCTTAAAGTTTGCGGGCCTCGATCAACCATCACTTCGATCGGCATACAGCCTTCGAAAAACTCGGTGGTTTCAAAATGCTTGGGTTCAATTTTTCTTGCGTTCTTAATTTCTTCGATAAATTTAAAATATTGATCTTTATCAAGCGGACAATTGTAGTAATCAGGTGTGCCTTTGTCGTAACGGTCGGCTTTCCATGCAATTTCTGTATTAATTGAATCGGCATCAATGATAGGCGCGATGGCATCGAAGAAATAAAGAAATTCATCACCAAAGTGTTTTTGGAGGTCGAGTGCAAAAGCTTCGTCAGTTAAAGGACCGGTTGCAATAACTGCCGGTCTTTCCAGTTGGTCTAAGGAAGTAATGACTTCACGTTTAACGGTAATTTTCGGATGCGCCTCAATTAATTCTGTAACTTTTCTGGCAAAAACTTCACGATCAATGCCGAGAGCCTGTCCGGCTGGCACCGCCACTTCCTTCGCGGTTTTCAGGATCAGTGAGCCCAGCTGTTCAGCCTCCCATTTAAGCTGTCCGGTGGCAGAAACTTCAGAAAGGCTTCCGAACGAGTTCGAACAGACCAATTCTGCGAAATCATTAGTTTTATGGGCCGGAGTGGGCTTTACTCCGCGCATTTCATAGAGCACCACTTCATAGCCCATATTGGCTAGTTGAAGAGCGCATTCACTTCCTGCAAGACCGGCACCGACAACACTGATTTTTTTTCCTGGCATCTTGTCTTAGTAGACTTTATTAATGAAAAAGGCAAGGCCTTGTGCTAACCCTAATCTATGTCATCGGATCAAGACTTCAAAACTAAATTTCAGACGGGCGCTGAGGTCTTACAGAAGCTTCTCGAGGGCAAATCAGGCCCGGTGTCTGATCAATATTTGCGGTGGAAGCTCTGGCTGAGTTGGAAAGAAATTGTCGGTGCAACAGTGTCTGACAATGCCGAACCCACGGCCTATCATCATGGAGTGCTAACTCTTTGTGTGCGAAATTCAGTCTGGATGCAGCAGATGACTTTTATGCTCGAGCCGATTAAAAAATCGATCAACCAAAAATTCAGAGAAAATTTTATCAAGGAAATTCGGCTGACTCTCGACCGAAAAGCTACGCCCGACCGAAATGATGAAGCATTTAAAAATAATCTTAAAAAATTTGTAAAATAATTCTTACTCTTCGACGGAAGACTTCAGAATATTTTTGACCTGTTGGTTTTTTTGACCAGCGCCCAAAATGTTTTTAATTCGTTCGTGAATGGATTTATCATTGATTAACGCACCTAAAGTGCCTTCACCGCGGTCAACTTTGTCTAAAATATGTTCAAGCTTAACAACCGAGCGGTCTAAGCTTCCGGATTTGACCGTCTTATTAAGTTGCTCAGTAATCTGGTTCAGGTTCATTGTTACTTTATCTAAATTGTGAGTGATGCTTCCCACTTTATTTGTTTCAGCCAGTGTGTGCGTAATTTTTTTGATATCTTTTAAGATGTCGAACAGATTTTCACTCTCACTTCCGCGCTTCGAAAAAACTGAAATGATATCGTTGCCGTAGTCAGATGACAGTTCGTCGCCACTGTTAATCGTCTGCGCTTCGGCTGAGCCCGGAGTAATATAAAGAAATTTATCGCCCAGTGCACCTTGCGTGCGAATTTCGATACGACTGTCTTTTTTTATTTTGTTTTTATAACCAGAATCGATAACGGAAACAATTTCAACCAAGTTACGTTTTTCATCGAAAGTCATCTGATCGATATTACCTACTTTAACGCCGGCCAATGAAACCACAGCACCTTTATTCAGGCCCTGAACCGAATCGAAGTAGCTGCGAATCTGAACCACATCCTGAAAGAGCGACTTATTCGAACCCAGCATAAAAATTGTAACTAGCAACACGACTATTCCAGCTGCTAAAAATACTCCGACTTTAATTTGTGTCATAAGATGTTTCCCTCAATAAATTGGTGAATAAGGCTGTTTTCCTGGGTCTTATTTTTCAGTTGTTCGATGGTGCCTTGTTCTTTGATGACCTTGTCTTTTAAAAATGCGAACTTATCACAGACGGCAAATGCCGTAGGCATGTCGTGGGTTACTAAAATCGACGTAACGCCTTTTTTCTTCAGGTTAATAATCAGCTCCTGAATTTTTTTTGTATTATACGGGTCTAGCCCAGCGGTGGGTTCATCGTAGAGTATAATTTCGGGTTCTAACATCATCGCCCGGGCCAGTCCTACGCGTTTCTGCATTCCCCCTGAAAGTTCGTTCGGATAGAGCTTTTCAGTACCGGCCAATCCGAAATCATCCAGCTGAGAGAGTATCTTTCGCGAAATTTCAAAATGCGTAAGAAGGGTGTGCTCAATCAGCGGATAGGATAAATTCTGAAAAACGGTCATTGAATCGAAAAGTGCACCGCCTTGAAAGGCGTACCCGACTTTTTTTCTGACATAGAGCCAATCGAGTTCGTCGTAAGCGGTCACTTCATGATCATCAATCAGAACTTGACCGGAGTCGGGCTTTTCAAGGCCAATAAGACTTCTGAGAATAACCGATTTGCCGGCCCCTGAACCAC
>JAYVIY010000063.1:0-2015 GCA_043769795.1 Pseudobdellovibrio sp.
TTTCGCAGAGAGCGGACTCACCGGTATAAGTACAACTTATAATTCAGGAAATATGGGCTTTATTGCGGGCTATATGCCGATTTTTATTCCGAACCAAGGGCCACAGGTTAAAGTCGAAGATGGAAAAGCAGTCTCATCAAATCGATGGGCGGCCACACCGCCATCCACTTTTGTAACCGGAACCGAGAGCAAAAATATCAACTACGCCATTCGGGACTATAAATTAATCGACATTATTTCTAACAGCGGTTTTCTTTTAAATGCTCATTATGGTCAGAATAAATTACGCCCGGTAGCAAATCTTAGTTTCTCGCGAAAGCCTATAAACGACATCGCATTTTCCCGAGATACCTATCAGGACATTGCAACAGCAGAGGGCTTTGTTTATTTAACACCGGTGGTGCTGGCCCACGACATTCAGGCCTTAGACATCAATCTCGATTACGAAAATATCAATACGACGCTTTCTTACATAGCAGACCAACCGCAAAACGTGAAAGCAAAAAATTCAGAAGTGATACAGACCCTCAATCCGCTGAATATAATCAGCTTTTACGCCTCGCTTGATTTAGCCGAAGTATTGCGTCGAAAAATGAAAGTTTATATGGCGATGGCGATTATTTCCGGTGGAGAAATCAGAGATCTGACGGCCGAAGGAAAAGAAAGTGCCGTCAGTGTTTCAGGTAGCCGCACGCTTTTCAAAAAACCTCTGAAGCTCGGAGTAAGCGGCGAAGCCTTTTACATTTATAATAACAGCGTAGAAACTGATATGAGCTTTACCTATGATCAGGAGTTAAAGGGTTCATTACTTTCGTTGGCTGTGAAGTACTCAGCACTTAAGAATATGAAAATTAGCATGGGCGCCGATATTATCGGAACCGAAAATGAACTGGCTACAGGCCAACAGGATCACTTTTTAAATCAGCACAAAGCCGACGATCGATTCTTTGCGGGGCTTAGTTATGTTTTCTAATATTTGTAGAGTCTCTTTAGCCGTAATATTTTTCTTAACTTTGGGATGTGGTCTCAAGCTCGGCGAAAAAAATAAAGCAGTCAATGTGCTTGAAATCAAAAGCGGCTCATGTCTCGATAAGGCCACTGGTCAGCTGAAAACTTTTTTTGCAGGCGACGCCACCGATGAACAGATCGGTGAAGCGGTGATGTGTTTACAGGATGTTCTTCTCGCGTTTAAAGATAATGTGCGCGGCAAAGATCAGGATGTCTATACCCCATTAGAAATCTCCGGTTATATAGCGAAAAAATTTCCCAGTGGTTCGGCCTTAAGTGCGGATTTGCTTGTTGAAATTATGAAATTAAAAGTTGTTCTGGTCGGAGGAACTGCCGACGCACTTACAAAAAACGAAGTGCAGGCACTGGCGAGCATTATTGCCCGATTGAAAAATGATGTCGTTAGATTAAATCCGCATATGAAGCTGATTGTATCGAAGTGGACGGCTCCAACTGATTCGGAAATGAAAGAAAAGAAATTTCTCGATGCAAAATCTGAATTTGAAACTTTTTTAAATAAAATTGCTTTATTGCTTGGGTCTTCCGGCCGGGGCTATGAACTCAATGATTTAATGAATTTAGCTATCGAGGCTATTAAATCCGGAAATGGCAATGCAGCCACAATTAAGACCTTAACTGATGCAAAGCTTTTAATATTTAAGTTTAAGCTGACTTTAATCGGAGGCTCTGAACTTATTGTTGGAACTGAATGGGTGCCATTTACAAAAACTCTTGGTGAGGCTTTCTTTCAGATGCTCAGGTTCAAGTATTTTTATGACAACCTGAATGCCGACCAAGTGCCTGAAAAATTTAAAGTTTACGAACAGGTTATTGCTGATGTTTCTAACCTAATGCAGGAACTTCTTACCTTTAAAAAGTCCTCAGCGGTCAAAAATTCAGAAATTGTCGAATTGTTCGAAGCAGCAAGACCTCTGCTTACAAATCTGGATATCAACGCTGAACTGGTCGGACAAATCGGCAAAGTCAAAGTGGCGTTACTCGGCGAA
>JAYVIY010000064.1:0-5515 GCA_043769795.1 Pseudobdellovibrio sp.
AATTCAACAATTTTAGTGCCACAATTGAGAGATGAAGTACTTAATCACTGGAGCCAACGGCTTCTTAGGAAAGCACCTTTGCAAGTACCTTGAAACTCAGAAAATAAATTACGTTGGAACGGTTCGAAGTAGTCCGGTCGCAAACCAAGTAGCAACTGGTGATTTATGTTCATATTCCGACTGGCAAAATCTCTTTAGCGATATTGATGTTGTCGTGCATACGGCAGCAAAAGCACACACAATGGCTAGTACAAAGATTCATCAGGATGAGCTTAATAAATTCTATACTCAGATCAATCTCGAACTCACAAAAACAATTGCAACCAATGCAAAAGTTAGTGGTGTTAAAAAATTTATTTTTATCAGCACGATTAAAGTAAATGGAGAATCTACGCCCGGTGTGCCCTTTAAAGCCGAAGATTCGGCTAGGCCCACCGATGAGTACAGCATTTCTAAACATCTCGCCGAAACAGAACTTTTAAAGTTGCATGAGCCCGGCAAATTTGAAGTTGTCATAATCCGGCCTTGCTTGATTTACGGTGCTGGGGTTAAAGCCAATTTTGAAAGCCTCGTTAAACTCGTGCAAAGACGCATCCCTTTGCCATTCAGCCTCGTTAACAACAAACGAAGCCTACTTTCAGTTACAAATCTGGCAGACCTAATTGTTCTCTGCGCCACAAATCCCAAAGCCGCTGGCCAGATTTTTCTGGCCGCCGACGACCAATATCTTAACCTTAGCGAGATTATTATTAAGATCGCAAAATCGCTGAATGTCAGACCATTACTGTTTCCGTTTCCGGTTGCCTTTATGGAAGCTGCTGCGACTGCAGTCGGGCAAAAAAAATATGCTGATCGACTTTTTGGAAACCTCGAAGTCGATATCGAAAAAACCAAAGCACTGCTGAATTGGCAGCCGAAGTGCCAGATCGACAGTCTGCCGTTGAAATGAAAATACTTGTCGTTAGTAACACCTTTGACCCGGTTACCGGTGGTGGTGAAGCCGAGCGGTCGTATCAACTGGCGAATGCGTTAACCAAGGCCGGGGCTGACTGCCGAGTTCTAACTATTGATACTGGCTTAACTTCTGAACGAAAGCAGGTCGTCCCACAAGGCAAAATGACCGCCCTCCCTTGCCTGTTTCGCCGGTTCTATGTACCCAAAACCGGCTTGAAACAAATCTGTAAAATTGTTGCAATGGTCGACGTCATTCATTTAATAGGTCATTGGTCGATAATTAATGTTTTAGTCTATTTAGCCGCTCGATTTGAAAAGAAACCTTATGTCATTTGTCCGGCAGGCTCGCTTCTGGTTTTCGGCAGGTCAAAATTTTTAAAACAATTCTATAACTTCATTGTTGGAACCCGAATAGTCCGAAATGCCGCACTTGTTATCGCTATCACACAGGACGAAATCGCGCAGGTTAAAGCTTACGGTGTTAGTCAGGAAAAAATTCAGGTTATCCCTAACGGAATTGCTGCGACAGATTTTGCTTCCGCAGATGTTATTTCATTCAGAAAAAAGCATAATCTCGAAACCCGTCCGTTTATCCTCTTTCTTGGCCGCCTCAACCCTATTAAAGGACCTGATTTGTTTTTAGAAGCCTTTATTAGCGCTAGGAATATTTTGCCTGCGCACGACCTCATTTTTGTAGGGCCGGATGGCGGTCTGCTAAGTGAACTTAAAGCTCTGGCAAAACAAAATGAAATTGCTTCGAGGGTACACTTTATTGGGTACTTAGGTGGAAATGAAAAATCTGATGCTTTACATGCCGCTGATTTCCTAGTGGTACCGTCTCGGCATGAAGCCATGTCTATAGTTGCACTTGAAGCCGGAATCTGCGGAACACCTGTATTACTAACCGATCAGTGCGGGTTTAATGAATTGGCCGAAATCGGTGGCGGCTGGGTTGTTCCTGCATCGGCAGAAGCTCTCGCTCGGGGAATAACTGAAATTATATCAAAGCCGGAAGCCCGAAAAACTGCTTCATTGAATATTAAGAATTATGTTACAAAGAATTTTTCCTGGGATTATGTTATTTCGCACTATTTTGCTATTTTTGAAAAGATTAAAACAGTTAGCTAAAACAATTTAGCTAGGCCGGGTTTTATTACTGAATTCTCAATACTCTTTACGATTCGATGAGATGCGACCATTCCGAAACGCAACCACACGCCTACTGCAACCAACCCCATTAATATTCCAGGATACTGATGCCGAAAAAACTTGAGATAAAATCGCATCATGCCTTTATGCTTATGCCACTCCACAAAAATCGGACGGCTCTTACTACTTGCGCCCAACACATGCGAGATCTTTACCTTTGGTACAAACAGAATCTTCCAGCCATTTTTACGAAAGCGCATACACCAATCTAGGTCTTCGCAATGAAGGAAATAGCCTTCGTCCCATTCACCTACATCGAGAATGGCCTCGCGTTTTACCAGCATACAAGCGCCGGAAATAGCTTCAACTTCGATATTATTTTCAGGTAACGGCTGCTTGTGTAAATGAAAATCAAAGAAAAGACTTGGCCAGCGATTGGCAAAACGTATTAGGCCAAATGCTCTGACAAAGGATCTCCAAGGCGTTGGAACGGCACGACGCCCACCGGCCTGTTCGGTTCCATCGGTATTTATTAACAAACCGCCCGCCATGCCTACTTTGTCATTAGCACGCAATTGAATAAGAATTTCTCCAAGAGTTCCCGGCTCAAAAAAGCAGTCGGGATTTACAAAAAATAAATTTTCTGCGGATGCCAATCGAATACCTTGATTGCATGCCTTTGCAAAGCCGACGTTAGAAAAATTCCTGACTATTTTGACGCTATCGAGGCCTTGCAGAAAATCTAAACTGTTATCTGAAGAAGCATTGTCGATAACAATAATTTCAACTTCCAAGCCGCAATAAATCAGGGAATCTACACAATTGCGTAATAGTTTTCCGGCATTATAATTTACAATAATAGCTGAAATCACTTTACTCATATTAAGTTGTTACCAATGATCAAATTTTAGCCACTTTTCCTATTTATAAAAAACTATTAGCCGTTTGAATTTAATGGCTAAATCGAAAAAAGTCCATAATTCTCAAACTCAATTCACAAGATAATCTTGAATTCGGGCATTTTTCAACACTTAGCTCGCGGACAAAATCATGGCAGGAATTCATAACATTGCCGATCTTGTAAATTTTTCAGAACTTAACTGCAAAAATGCCTAATATCTAACAACATTACGTAAATAATGAAGAAAATAATTCAGTAAACTCCAGCCGGAGGAAACATATTCGGACCTTAGGTACCGCATTTTAGCCACTGTAAGTAGACTCTTACAGAGCAGGAACTCCTTCTCTCTTCCCTCAAAAAGGGGCAAAACAAGGTTAATCGTATCTAAATGACTTTGTTGATTCTTCAATCGTTTTGCCGAATCTGGTGTTCGTGAACTATTACTGTTGTGAACACGATAAAAGACGACATTCTCGTCAATAAATCGAATTTTTCCCATTGAATGAAATTTCAAATACGAATACCAGTCTTCAATTGCCAGAGTTTCATTATAGCCACCTAGCACATCAAAAAATCCCTTTCGCGAATAGAGAATACAAGGACCTGACACTCCCCACTCCATAATCAGCGCCCGACCGAGATCTTTACGGTAAATTTCCTTATTTTTTTTCTGAAACTGAATAGCACTGGTGCAAACGACTACCCCAGCCTCATCTACAACAGTTGCATCTCCGAACGCAGCTTCATATTTTCCATCTTTCACAATCGCTAATAACAGCTTCGTGGTTGAGTCTGGGATATTGAGATCATCACTTGAAAACAGACGTATATAGTCGCCTTTAGACCATCCCACCAACTTATTAATAGCCGGAACAACACCTGAATTTTTTTGCTCAAAAAGTTGAATGTTAACCTGAGGATTATCCCGAATCCACCTCTTCACTTCGAGTACCGAATTGTCGGTCGAGCCATCATCTAACAACAAAATCTCTTTATTAGTATGCAAGTCGTCCCTGATGCTATCCAAGGTTTGATAGATAAAAGCTTCATGATTGTAACATGGAATTACAAATGAAACCAACGGAGCATCTTGGCTCACTTTCGGAACCATTTTTCACTGTTTTTCAATGTGATCTGAAGAAATATAAATCCGATCACAAAAAAGAGAACGCTATTAATAACATGAGCATAAATTAATCCATTTACGCCGTAAGGTTCCTTCAACGCTATACTCAACACAGTCAAAGAAGCTAATGTCACCACCTCATAAAACAAAAAAAGGAAAAGCGGTAGTTTAGCCAGGAAGAAATAAGTAAAAAGCCAGCTAGATAGTTTGAAAACATCACCCAAAAGCTGCAGTCTTAAGAGTGAGGAAAGATCGGCAAACGACTTGTCATAAATAACCCGCAAAACAAGTTCCGCTAAAAGCATTAAAACTGAAATCGCAGAAAAAATGAGTAATCCGAATTTAACCGCAAACCTAGAAATGAATACCTTTATTTCTGAAACGCTGGAAATCCTCGAAATTTGCGGAAAATAAGAGGTCATGATTGAAAGCCCTAAAAACGACATCGTAATTTCCGAAACTTTCAGAATCGCCTGCCATGATCCAACATCTGACCAGCCATGACTCGGAATTTTCAGAATTTCGTTCCGCATATAGATCTGAAACACCATGCTCAGTAATCCGGTGACAATCATAATCATCGAAAATTTCAGGATCTTAAAAATGTAGAGTCTTTCAATCGCCGGCTTAAAGAATGTAATTTTAGTCTGGCCGGTTTTGATAAGAAAAAAGAGCAACCATATACTCTGCGAAACCAAAACAAGAAATGCAGCAACAAACGGAACTCCGATATTGTAGCTCTTCACAACGATCAAAAGCAAAATCGTCGTTGTAAAGAAAGCGGCGAAATGAGCCTTAAAAATATCTTTGATCTTTCCAGAAGCTGACAACAGTCCGGTCGAAACCGAGTGCAAATTGAAAAATATCGAAAGCCCCGCGAGCGTGTAGAAGAACCATTTATAAGCATCTGTTCCGAATACGTATTGAGATAAGTTTTCCGCAAACAAAGCTGCCACACAAAGAAAGAACACCTGCGCAAATAGAATCCAAAAACCGATAACACTGAATATTTTTTTCTGTTCGTCTGGATGAACTTCATTCTTGGAAATTTCAGAAACAGTGAAATTTAAAAGCCCCGAACTAAATAAACTATTAAGTGCCACAACACAACTTGCTGCCTGACCAAATACCCCAATGCCCTCTACTCCCAAATGCAATGCAATCAGTTTAAGGGCGATTAGTTGCGTAAGGGCTTTAAGAACAGTCGTTCCTGCAACCCAAAAATTAGCAGAAATGAATTTTTTCAATTCGTAACTGCTGAAGGCAACTAAAACGGCGTTCTTTTGTTCCATTAGCGCCTGTAAAATTCGCGAATGTGCTCAACCACGTAGTGTGCTTGATCAACTGTTAAATGGGGCCCGATCGGAATCGAAAGCAATTTGGAA
>JAYVIY010000065.1:0-1993 GCA_043769795.1 Pseudobdellovibrio sp.
AATGCGAAAGCTATTATTAATGGTTCTTGTGTTCTATTGTTCGTTAAGCTTTGCAACTGCAGATCCGAATCAGGTTTCTGAATGTGTTTGGGATAAATACTTCACTAAAGCCGACGAACTGCGAATAAAAGTAGAAGAATTAACTAAAAAAGAAGCAGCTGCCGGCAGTAATAAAGTTTTGATTCGCAAAGAAAAAGATAAGGCTGCGACCGAGCTCAAAGAAATTCGCGATAAGAAAAAGAGTTTTGATACTCTTAAAAAAGAAAAATTTTTTAGTGCTGAAGATGGATATAAATCGATATTTCCCGATGAGTACGAGGCTTGCCTAGCCGAGCAGTAAAAAGCTTACTTTAATCTGCAGGGCAAAGTTTTTAAGTCATCTTCGAAACTCATCCACGTAATTTCTCCGCGGCCATTATGCTGAAAAGTAAATCGGCTGTTCGTGAGATCATCTGACTCAAGCTGCATTTCTTCAACCACTCCGGAAAAGCTAGAATTGGTTTCAAATCGGGTTACAACCGAATTCAAAGGAAAATACGCTTTTTGCTCTGTGCCGTTAAAAGCGCCACCATGGTAGTTAATTTCTAACATTTCGACTATTTTAATTCCGTCAGAAAATTTACGTTCTTGTTTGATTTCGCGAATTTTCACTTCACAATTCAAATTTAAGGCGGTTTTTCCGGAGTGTAAGGTTTCGGCGATGAAAGTCATTATCTCGACGGTCATGGGCTGAATTTTTCTGTTGGCTTTAGCAAATACTAAAACTTGTGCAAAGCTCTGTGTCTGAAACAAAATTAAAAATATGAGAGTTAGACTGTTGCGCATATTTCTCCTGATTTGCCGACTGTAATTTAAAACAAGAGCAGGCTCAATATAGCAAATCTGATGGTTTCTATTACTTTTTGTTATGACTTGCTTTACGGGGCAAGCTTAATTTGCTAGTTTTTAAGAATATAACCGAGAGGGTCACAAATTATGCCGTCATTTGATATTGTTTCCGAACTCGACATGCAGGAAGTAGATAATGCCATCAATCAGGCGAAAAAAGAGGTTGAGGGGCGTTATGACTTTAAGGGAAGTAAGGCTGAACTCAATTGGGATAAAAAAGAAATAACCTTGCTGGCCGAAGACGAATACAAAATCGGCGCGATGCTGGATATTCTACACAATAAAATGGGAAAACGCGGGGTTGATTTAAGGGCGCTGAAACCTTCGGATATTGAACCTGCCGGTGGACGATTTTTACGTCAGAAAATTATTTTTTCTCAGGGCATTGAAAAAGAAATAGCAAAGGACATAATTAAATTCATTAAAGACACCAAGCTCAAGGTTCAGGCACAAATTATGGATGATAAGCTGCGGGTAAGCTCAAAGAGCATTGATGAACTTCAGTCGACGATGCAATCGGTTCGTGAGTCAAATTTTAAAGTGCCTTTGCAGTTTAACAATATGCGATCGTAAGCCGGCTTAATTTAAAGGATTAGAGAGTATCGTTGTCATCGAATGAAAAATGAATTTCAAGGTTAAAAGGATTTTTGGCAAACTCATAAGCGAAGAGAACTTCCTTTTGATAAGACTTCAGTTTTTTCTTCACGAGCACTGTTTTTCGCAGAAAACGGCGTTTGATGGCTTTTTGTCGGGTATCTAATAGCTTTTTCATTGTTTCCCCTTTTAGGTTAATAGTCGTAAACCAATACCTTGAAATTAGCAGCCAGGACCTTGTTTGCAAGCTGAACCGATAAGCAATTCAGTATACAGTTGTTAACTTAATTCAGTATACAACCGTATACCGATATGTCAATAGTCATCTAATAATTTTGACTCAAAGGCTTTAATTTGCGTATAATGGTCGTGGATGTACAGAATCGAGATTGTATGAATATTCGAGCAACTCAAAAATCAAAGACCAGGGCCGAGCTTATTGCCTCAGGACTGAAGTTAAGTGCTAAAAAAGGTTTTTCGGCTTTAAGTCTCCGCGAGGTGGCCGGTGATG
>JAYVIY010000066.1:0-1986 GCA_043769795.1 Pseudobdellovibrio sp.
ACCCACTCTCCGAATTCAAACCAGTATCTTTTTTTGATACCTTCGCGCCTCATGCCGATGGCTTTAACCAAGCGTATTGATTTTCTGTTATCAAAATTAATTGCCGCTTCAAGACGGTTAAGTTTCAGTTGCGTAAATCCGATTTGCAATCCGGCGGCCGCGGCTTCTTGTCCGTAGCCTTTTCCCCAATGTCGGTTATAAATCTGGTAACCGAAGTTTGCAAACTGATGAGTGCTTCGTACGAAAACATCTATATCAATGTGCCCGACAAGATTTCCGGTGAGCTGTTCGAAAACCCCGAACCAGTAACAGTCATCTTTTTTTGCCAGGTTTTGATGGCGCTTCATAATTTTCTTAAACCAAGCTCTGGTGCAACGCTTTGGTAACACCGGCCCAGAATCCCATTTGTTTTTTACCGGCAAGCGATTGACGTGGGCATCGTACCACTGCTGGTAGTCTTTTGTGGTCAGCGGCCTCAATATAAGCCTTTTCGATTTATGCGGTAATCTTTTATAAGTCATATTTTGATCCTAATCGTAAATGCATAGACAAGACAAATGACGGTGCGTTCCTACCTAGGGCCCGATTGACTAAAAACCTATTGACTAAGTAAATACTCATTGAGTATACACTTAGTTAAATGGACAAAATGACCAGAAAAGAACAAAAAGAGAACACGCGAGCCGGGCTAGTTGCTCAGGCCGAGACTCTGTTTTCATTAAATGGCATTGCTAACACGAGCACGGCCGACATTGCCAAATCTTTAAAGGTTTCGCACGGAACTCTTTTCACGCATTTTTCAACCCGTGAAGACCTAGTTAAGGCCGTAGTCGATGAGTTCGGTGAGCGGCTATCTGTTGCTTTAGGGCAGAAATGTGCAAGTCATTTAAAACTAAAGGACTTGTTGAGAGCCCACCTATCGGTTTTGGCCGAATTTGAAGATTTCTATATGCGACTGATTTCAGAGTCACAACAGTTACCTCCTCACATTCGAAGCATCGTCTACGCATTGAACGCTTCACTTTCTTATCGATTCTATCGCGCCGCAAAACCTGAAATGGAAAAAGTCCTGATCAAAAAAATGACTCAGGTTTATTTTTTCAATACCTGGATGGGCCTAGTGCATTATCAAATTATGAATCGAGATTTATTCTCAGAAGTTACACCCATTTTAAACGAAACCGGTGACGATCTACTTCGTCATTTTTTAAATCTTATTAAAACTTAACAAGGAGAATTTATGAAGCCAAAATGTGAATCTTGTAATTCGTGCGGAATGCCCCTAGAAAAAACTGAAGACTTCGCCATGGGAGACGCTACTGCGATTTACTGCACTTATTGCGTCGATAAAAAAGGTGAATTGCTTCCATACAATACAATTCTCGAGAACAATGCCAACTATTATAAAGAATCACAGGGTCTTACTGAGCAGGCTGCAACTAAGATGGCAAAAGATCTATTAGTTACCATGCCCGCTTGGAAAACTGCAGGTCACTAATATGGCTCTGGCAAAAAAAACCTCAAAAAAGAAAACTTTTTGCACTATCTGCCCGACTTGGGAAATCAAAAACCCCGATCGCTGCTCTAACACAATAAAGAAAGCCGCAAAAACTTTTTATTTTTGCACTAAAAAATGTAAAGAGCGCTTTACTAAAACACCGGAAAAATTCGCTTAATGTTTAAGAAGCAAAATGAAGAAAAAATAATTTCGTGGATAAAAGCCGACCAGTTGAATGAGTTCGGCCACTATTTAGTCAGCGGCACGATTCATGGCACACCCGGTGTTCCGGTCGCAGAACTGGGTCGTATCGAAAAACTAATTTCAAAGAACCTGAGTGAACAGGAACAATATAGTTTAGCTAAAAAACTATTGAAACGAAATGAGTACATCAACGGCACCCACTGTGGCACCCAGCAGCAGACCGCTAACAATGTACTCCAACAGCGCGTCGGTAACGTCATAACCCTGGGCTTTGAAGTCTGCCT
>JAYVIY010000067.1:0-5442 GCA_043769795.1 Pseudobdellovibrio sp.
CGAAATAGCAGGTGGTTTTTCGGATCATTTTCGTTGTACACCAAATCAAAAAATGAAGATTTTGAAGTTTTAAAGCTCTGAATGCAATCGCGCCACTGTGCAGATTGCGTTAATGGCTCAGCAAAAACAATTTTTGTAACAAAAATTAAAAGTAAAAAAGGTTTCATAAAATATCCCTTTTCGGTAATGCGCAGTTGGCGGTTGTCTCAGCCTGAAATTTAGACTGTAAACCCACATCACGAAGTGTGCAGCCATCGATTTTGTTTTGCCATTCATTTAAAGTCAGATTTGCAGGATTTGATCGCTTCTCAAGAAACTTCCAACAGCCATCAAATGATTTTGCAACTTCAGTGGTGCACTCTTTTTCTGACAGATGAAAACAGCCACGTAAAAAAGAATCTTCATGGCATGCCGATATTACAAATTGAGTTTTTTCAATCTTTGAAGAATTTATTTCAGTTTCGGTCATTGACCACGATAGAACCGGAAAAAACATTACAATTATCTTTAAGACTAAATTTGTTTTCATTTCTTAATACTATCTGATCTTAGAAAAAAATTGCAGATCTAGCGACCAAAGCCAAGGCAAGGCCTACTTTGATCTGTTCAGCTTTCGTTTCTTAAGAAGTCCGACCTTGATTTTCTTTGGTAGTTTTTCACTGGCCGCCACCCAAGCAATAGAACTGATATGTGGCAAATTGGTTTCAATATACTTAACAGTTTCAGAGGGATAGACATTGTACATTTCGCGAATAGTCCAGCCCACAGCCTTTTGTACGTAGTACTCATTAGCTTTGAAATGGGGATCAACCAGCTTTTTGGCTAGTGTAAAAGTCGGCAGATTGTTTCTTGATCTCGAGTAATAAAAAGTACCGACCATCGAACAGCGACGTAGCCACGAATTAGAGTGTTTGTTCCATTGACTATAGGTAGGCAACAGCAAATTCTGAGAGTGATCGAACATACGGGCAAAGATCGAACAAAGGCCGTCAGAGTGCGCCCAGTTATCGATGGAGTGGGCCCACGCTAAAATATCTTTATGGTTTTTTAGCAGAAACTCCGGCGACTGCTTATCGAGCCAGTAAATAGCAAAAGTTTTCGCGTCGAAAATATCAGACTCAAACCACAGGTTTTGCATGTCACTAAAAAGCTCCGCGCTGTAGGATTGTTCTTTTGTTGAAAACAATGTGGCTAACTCGCTACGCAGATTCGGCATGGTCATGTTTAAGAATTTCAGGCGGGACGTTTCCATCCCGTTGCCCTTTAAAAAATCTTCAGGTTTAAATTTACTGGTCCATGCCTTCGGCGCTGAAGCTTTTAATCTTTTTTCAATCTGGTTTGTAAATTTTGATTTTTTCATAACGAGAAACATAGTATAAATAAGCGATGAAAACAAAACTCGTTTTGAAACTTTCGATTTTACTTTTTGGCTTACTCATGGTGGTTATGTTTAGAAACTTCTCAGAAAAAGGCAGCTTTACCGCCTATTTGAATACACTGTTCGGAGTCGTTGAAGAGCCAAGACTCAATTGGTGCGCCGACCACGTTGTCGATGTGGCTTTTGTTAGCACTGAAGTGCCCGAAAAACTAAAGAAAATGGATATGTCTAGTCTTCGCAAGGCCTATTGTGAGCTCAGGACTGAGCCGATTCAGGGCGTTGACCTGAATCAGGTGACTTGGGCTCCGCTGGGTGAAAGTAGCGGCGCAACCGGTATTAAGACAATTTTAGAGTGGAACAAAGAGCTGGCTTTGTTCAGATCAGGCGGATTGCCGTTTAAATCATCAATTCTTAGTCGAGAGCTTGTTGACAAATAAGGTCTGTTTTCGTTAGGTTAACCTCTACGTTCAGAAGTAGCTCAGTGGTAGAGCAAGCGGCTGTTAACCGCTTGGTCGGGGGTTCGAATCCCTCCTTCTGAGCCAATTTTTTAGGGTCTAACCCAGTCCTTTTTTATTTTCCAAGTTTTCTAATTCAGTGTTTCAATCTATTTGTGAGTAAAGTTAAAACTTCTTTTTTTGTCATTTTCCTAGTTGGGACTTTTTTCTATTTTTTTAACAAAAAAAATCAATTGTCCAAATCTGAAACAACCGACCCAATACTTGCTATTGCAGAACGGAAGCCTGAAATTTTTAACGATTCTACTGAAACAAAAAAAACAGTCTTCGCAGTGACTGATGAAAAACCTAATGATGCAAAGGCAAAGGAGGAAGCTCCTGACGATCCGAACTTCCCAAATAAGAATTGGGAAAAACAAGAAATAATAGACCCCGATGGCGTTAAACATAAGATGTATAAGGAAAAAGAATCTACCTTTGATTTTAATCAGTCGGACAAGACAGTTGTTTTTGCACTAGAATTATTAAAACGAAAAAAAGGTGAAGATTTTACGGAAGAATTCGAGAGGTTCAAACCAGTTCCCTCGGATTTCAATGGGAATTACTCTATGGTACAAGGAAATTTCCGTGATTTAAAAACTGAAACCGAGCTCCGGCTTGCTTTTGTTGTTGAAAGCGATACCCAGGTCCCTTGTTTTTATTCGAAAGATGCGGGTCTCTTCAACGGTGAAAAAGGCATGTCCATTCGCACAGACGAAGAAGGCTATGGCATTTTTAAAATTGGCCCAGAGTATTATGCAAGAATTATGTGGTCATTTGAAGGAGAGAGAATCTTGCACGGGTATCTTTATAAAAAAACTGGGCTATCATGGAGTCTGCTTAAGATATTTAATGCTAAAGAAGTGCATATGACCAAGGGTGAATTTTTAGATAAATGTAAAAAACTAAAAATATCGGCGGATTAAACTACAACAAACGACAGTGACTTTTGAACAAAAGCAGATATTTCATTCTGCCCGCTCTGCTCCTGGTGCTTCTGGAGGAGGACTTTTCAATTCTAGCCTTGCAATAAACTTAAAACTGTTACCTATGTCTTAGGTCACACAACCGAAAATTAAAATGGATTCGAGGCGCTTACTTTTCTGATAAAAAATGAATTCTTGTGTCCGTCAGTCATAAAGGGTTCTTGTAGAAAATAGTAATCTAAATTTACTGCAGTGGCGTAGGCCGTATTTGATGGTTGCCATACTTGAGTTGTACATTTGAATTGGCCCGTATCATCTTGCATACAAGACCAAGAAGAACCTTCATTGGCGCGAAAAACTAAATTGTCTGTATTATCAATGTTGTAATGATTATTTGATAGTCGCAATATCTCTGCTCCCATATTTTGGGTTGTCGGGTTCCACGGAGTTCCGATAGTAAGCCGTGAGTGAATATTGCCAGAATAGAGCACTGCTTGTGGATAGTTTTCACTTTGGAGTTTAGCTAAAATGTTAACGGCCATATCTGTATCGCGTGTTTTTCCCTTGTAGCTAAGTGGTATGTCAAAGCAAAACACCTCTACATTAGAATAGCTTCTAAGTGAATCTAAAAGTCTTAACATTGCTTGGCTACCTCGGCCCGAATGGTAGTCAGGTTCCTGAAAAAAAAATGTTTCTCTTAATTGTGAAGTGTCTCCAGTTTTCATAAAGACATCAATTTGACTTTGAATGTCGATGGGATACTCAATGCCAACAAGTACTTTCTGGTTTAGCGCAAGAGCTTCGATAATTTTACCGGCATAGGCGGGCATTTCGTTGGTTCCGTGAATTTCACCTAACAAAATAAGTTGTTTATCTTTTAAGGTGTTAATCAGAGCCAGCGGAACCTTATCAGTCGTGGTCGCTACGGCATTAGCTTTAATGAACTGAGCGTCAGTTGTAGCCAACGTAGAAATACAAAAAAATATAGTTGCAGTCACGACAGCTTTATAAATTAGATCTCTGTGTTTCATGGTCACTAGCTACAAATATTACAAAGCCATGGCAATCTAAATGTACTGTTTTGTAGCTATTTCAAATTTTGCACTAAAGTTTTCAATAGCTTACGAGTTTTTCCAACCCCATCCAATTTCAACCGGGCTCTTCTTTTTTAATCGGTGGTAATTTAAAACAGGCTCATGGGACTATCAATTTTTTATAATGTATAATGTACGCCGTACCTAAATTCCGGCAATTTTTAAACCCGCTCCTGAGGCGGGTTTTTTTATTTGTAATTCCATTTAGTCATTTGTAGTACTCCAACACAGTTCGGAATACGGACTATAACCTAGCGGATTCAAAACTAACCACAAGACACCGGGTCATTTTTTTGCAGTCGCCAGAGTCAGAGGCGCAAGAGATGACAAATGATAGCTCTAACAACAGCCCTAAGCACTTGACAAAGTACGCCAATAAAGAGTACTCTGTATCAAGTGATAAAGTTTTATTTAATAATCTTGAAAAACAACTGAAGAAACTACCGCAGTTTATCATAAAAAAGCTTTTGGCGTGGGCCAGGTCTGTAGAGTTAAAAGGGCTTCTAAGTGTTAGAAAAATTGCCGGCTATCATGATGAACCATTAAAGGGTTCTCGATTAGGTCAAAGATCGATTAGGCTAAGTAAGGCTTATCGGGCCTTTTACACCGAGCAAATTAAGGGCGAAGTTAAATTTATAATTATCGAAGAGGTCAATAAACATGAGTACTAAAAACATAACCACTCAAGATATTGAAAAAGTATACGGTTCATTAAATTTTGGTGATTTAGTCAAAGCTCACCGGCTGGGCGAAGAATTGACTCAAGTTGAAATGTCGAAGTATTTAAAACTTTCAAAACAGGCGCTGAACGATATTGAAAACGGGCGTAAAATTCCTTCTATTAAACGAGCGCTGGGCCTTGCTAAGAAAATCGGTTTGTTGCCTGAGTTGGCGATTGAGTTGGTGTTGCAAGATCAGCTTAATCGAGAAAGTGTTAAAATGATTGTTAAGGTGACATCAAATAATAAACTTAAGAAGGTGGCGTAAAGCTCATTTTTTGAAAATGGTTCACTTTTTTGTAGTCACTTGTAGTCATCGCAAATCCAATCACTTGTAAAATCAGCTAGTTAGAGTGAATCCCTCCTTCTGAGCCATTTTTGCAATCAGTTGCACTTTTCCTTCTTCGTATTCATTCGGTTCTACGGTTCATTCTGGCTTTATTTCAAACTAATAGACATAATTTAGGCATCAATCGAGGTTTGTGAAATTGAAAAATTTTAAAAATATTTTTATCATATTCGTTTTGGCAATCGGTTGTTTTTATTTTTACTTCCAAAATAAACAGCCAAAACAAGTTGATGAAATTTTAACTGAAAAATATGTAAAAATAGAAAAATTGAAAACTGGGAGAGCGGTTCAAATCAAAGTCCCGAGTAACGCTCTCGATAATACGAACTCTCTCAATTCTGTATTAACAGTTGAGCCAGTTGCAAAGCAAAAAACAGACACCTTAATGTCGAATTTCCGTGATTTGTACCAGGCGATTTCCTGATTGTGTACCACCCTTAAATTCTTAAGCAGCGGTTATTGATTTGCAATTTCCACTGGTA
>JAYVIY010000068.1:0-29183 GCA_043769795.1 Pseudobdellovibrio sp.
TCAAAAAGCCCATTCCGACGTAATGAACAAGTTTTCAAGCGGTCGCGGAAATCTTATTTCACAAGTGCAAAAATTAAAAGATCTGGGCGCAAAGGCAGAAAAATCTTTGCCGGTCGCTCTCGAATAGATTCATTCGGATTTTCTGTTCTTCGTCATGGCCTCGTTGAGCGTTTTCAACAGATTACGTATACTTTTATAAATTCATAAATTGCATATTAAGTATTTTTTAATGCATTGGTTAATTTCAAATTAATTTCATATATACACAAAACATAAAATTAAAAAACACGGAGCCTACTTTGAAAAACTTTCTTTTAACTGCAATCATCTTCACTTTGACCGGCTTTGCACCCTTTGCAAAAGCCGATTTCTTTCAATGCACCTTACCGCAAGCTGACGAGTATCGTGTCGGAATTGACCTTAAAAAGAATATCGCGGGTTTTTTCGATAACGACACCACTTCAATTATGAAGTACCGTGGCTTTCGTAAATCCACCTCAAACCCGAACCAAACGGTTGTCATCTTTAGCGGGAAAGACTCGGGCGGCGATGGCCACCTTCAGCTTGAGTTCAATACTTCAACAAAACGTGTAAAACTTTCAACCCTTGAAACCGACGGAACAATTGAACTCCTCGGCTATGCGCCCTGTGCAAGTGAAACAGCATGGAACTGGAGCGTTGAGGATTTAGCCGTACAATAAAGGGCTTACTTTTTAGCAAGCTGGCCGCATGCCAGATTAGCTGGCACCGACTCTTTAATTTTACGGGGCATTTCTAATTTCAAATTTGACATAATTTTTACGAAATCATCTTTTGCCAGCGATAGATTTAAACGAGCGTTGAATTTTTTCTCGAGTCCGATCGTTGAGCTGGTTTGGCCGTTATAATCGTGGGCTGGATAAATTTTTGTTTCATCCGCAAGTGAAAATAATTTGGTCCGGACACTATCAAACAGTTCTTCTGCCGAACCGTTCTGAAAATCTGTTCGACCGCACCCTCTTATCAACAAAGCGTCACCGGTAAACACCATCCCTTCAAAAAGATAGCTCACGCAGGTATCGGTGTGACCGGGCGTCGACCAGACTTCGATTTTTTTAGAGCCTAGAAAAAGTTCCTGTTTATCAGAAAGCGGCAAATCAACGCAAGCCACACCGGCCGCAGCACTTACTCCGGTAAGGGCATGAGTCAGTTTTCTGAGTTCACCGGCGCCAGTAATATGATCTGCATGAATGTGCGTATCCAAGATATATTTAAGCTTAAATCCGAGCTCGATTATTAATTTAAGATCTCTTGAAAGACACTCTAGAACCGGGTCAATTATGGCCGCTTCGCCCGTAAGGGAATCTGCGATAATGTAGGTATAAGATGCAGTTTCATTGTCGAACATCTGATAAAGCTGAACTTCACTTTTCATAAATACACGCTAACACGCGAGATGTATTTAATACAGGGTGGACAAAACCTAGGTCAAAATTGACAAAGGTCGGCAAAAGCCTCTGGTTTTTTAACGGCTAATGGTTTATACAAGCTCTTCAATTGTTGAGGGGATTTTATGAAAAATTTGGCATTGATTGCAATAGTTCTGTTCACGGCTGCAGTTTCAAACGCGATTCGAAATCCACAGATCAGAGCCTGCCATTCTGCCGGTGGAGAATTTTTCGTGGTTCAATCTTCCAACGACCAGATAGGGCTTTGCAAACTAGATCTTTCAATCGTTGGCGCAATCGATCTAATGAACAAAGATGCCAGCATCGAAGTACCGCTTTCATTACATAATTATAAAAAAGGTGTTCAGGTCTGTGGAACACAAAATATAACGACCCTAAAAACTTTTAATAATGAAGAACTTTCTGTCTGTATGTTTTATGATGGATCAATCATCGACATCGAAACACTTGCTAGCGGAAAAAACAACGCAAGAAACCAAGCACTTAATTCAGCGCTTGGTCTTTAATTTCGCCACTACTCAGTTCTATAATTGAATCGTAACCGTCCAGCGTAGACAATCGATGTGCAATCGTAATCAATGTGATTCCATCTAACGATTCTCTAATTACCTTCTGCACTAGCGCATCGGTTTCCACATCAACACTAGCCGTCGCTTCATCAAGAAAAATAATTTTAACTTTCATCAATAACGCTCTGGCCAAACAAATCAATTGCCGCTGCCCCTGCGACAGATTGGCGCCATTTTCTGCCACATTGAAATCCAGCTGCGACGGCAGTTCTCTAACGAATTCATCAAGTGAAACTTTCTTTAGTACTCCCCAGACAAGATCATCTGTGACATGTCGGTAGCGATCAATATTACTTCGTAAAGTGCCCATAAACAGAGTCGGATCCTGCGGAATGACTGCCAACTGTTTTCTTACGAGTTTAAGTGGAATCTGGTGAATCGACTGGTTATCAAGAAGAATTTCTCCCGAGACGATATCAACAAATCTGTAAACACTTTGAAAAATCGTTGTTTTTCCTGAGCCCGTACGCCCGACTAAACCGACACGGCTACCCGATTTGATTTTAAAACTTACATTCTTAAGCACCATCGGCAAATGTTCTGCATAACGAAGACTCACATTCTTAAACTCAAGGCTGCCGGTTTGCGGCCAGTTCTCATGCAGCTGGGCAGACTGGCCTAAGTAATTTTTTTCCGCAGGAAGATCGCAGTAAAACTGTAAGCGCTCTACAGACGTCATTCTTGATTCGAGGTCAGAAAATATGCGCACGCCCCAATTAAGATGCCGCCAGAAATCGAGTGCATAAATCGTCACAAGCCCAGCAGTCCCTGCGGCGATATAACCGCGTGAACTTGAAAAGACCACAACCAATCCGGTTGAAGCTGAAATAGCTGCACCAATGAGCGGCAAACGCGTTGAGAACCAACGATTGACCATATAATGTGTATGAAACATTTCAGTTGAGTATTTCAACTTCGAATAGAACTGATTCATTGACCAGGTTGACTGCTCAAAGGCTCTGATAACTGTTAGGCCTTGCAGGGTTTCTTTAAAATGCGCATAACGGGGAGATCTTGCGATTGAATCAAGCCTTTTAATTTCACGCGCAACCCGGCGATAGCTGTTCTGTAATCGGTAATACACATAAAAAATAGGTAATATCACGACTAAAACCGGAGGCAGTATCATCACAATTAGCGCAAAAGAAAGCGTGATATGAAAAAAAGCATGAATCGTATGGTCAAAACTCCATTGAAGATGCAAATCAACGGACTCAACATCCCGAGAGAATCTCTGCAGTATCCGGCCAACTGGTGTGCTATCAAAAAATCGAATTGGAGCCGCAAGTATGGATTTTAGCATTTGGTCGTGAAAGTACTTTCCTGCTTCTATTCCCCGTCGCGACCAAAATGTATTACTCAGATAAACCAAAACCATGGTCATTAACCCCAAAGCCCCGTAAATCAAAATAACACTTAATGGAGAAAAATCAGTTAAGCGGCTTGACTGCGAAAGCCAGACTTTCTGCAAGAGTGGCGCAGCCACAACCGCGATCGCACCTAAAAACAATAGACTCAAAATTTTTCTCTGTTTGGAGCCGCGGCCACCCAATGCTTTCAGATAATTCAAAAAAACAGATTTTTCAACAGCGCCCATGGCACGGTCTTCGTCTTGCATTTGCCGGCCTGATTCGCCGACCACACCTGAAAGAGTTAATTCCTGGGGTTGGGTTTGTAAAGCGGCCTTTTTTTCAATCTGAATGTTTTCTGAATGGGTTTTTAAAAATTTCTGAAAGGAAGAGCTTTTTGTAAGAAGCTCTTTGCAAGTTCCTAGAAAAAATTTTCCGTCTTCAACAAATAAAACTTTGTCGAACTTATCGATTGCACTCAGCCGGTGCGTCACCACGACCCGTGTCTTGTTTTTCCACTCGCCGAATATTAGATGGTCAGACAGATATTTTTCTGTAGCCGGATCAACAGCAGAAAGAGGGTCATCCAACAAAATCAGATCCGAATTGGCCAATATTGCCCTTGCCAGACTCACCCGTTGTTTCTGTCCTCCTGAAAGGTTAACGCCTTTTTCGCCGATTTCGGTGTCAAGCCCGGAAGGCCAGGCCATTAAATCAAATTCAAGGGCCGACAATTTCAATGCCTGACTTATCTGAGCATCAGTGACGTTCGCTTTTCCAAAAATAATATTTTCCCGCAGGCTGGAATTTATGATGTAAGCATCCTGTGGAACGTAAGCTCGGCTTCTTAAGTTTTCACCGAATTTAATTTCACCCTCACTCGGCTGCACTTCGTTTAAGAGCAAATTCAACAACGTAGTTTTGCCACTCCCCACCGGTCCGACAATCGCCAATGATTGGCCTTTTAATAAATTGAGGCTGAAATCGGTAAATAATTTTTTTGTTTCGTCATATGAAAAAGATAAATTATTGATTTCAATCTCGGCATTGCCTGATCTGGGTTTAATTTCTGTCTGAACGATGTCTGTCTGAATAAATTTAACAATACGCCCGGCACTGACCACAATATTTATAAAGCGGCTGATGAAACGTGACAGACCGCCGAACTGATCTTCCATTATTCCGAATATAGAAATGCAGGTAAAAATCAATGCCATATCGACCGGCAAGTCTCGCAGAACATGCACTAGCAGAGCTAAAAACAATACTATCGAAGTAATTGATGTGTAGATCAATCCCCATGAAATTTCAGCTTGCGCTAACTTATAGCGGGCATGAACTTCTTTTGCCCGAATTTCACCGACTTCATTCAAGACACTTTTTTCCCAAACAAAGTATTTTACAATACGAATTGCACTTAAAAGTTGAGTCATGAGGGTCATGCGCTTATCACGATGAGACATCATTTCATCTTCCAGTGCCATAAAACTTTTTGAAAGATGCCCGGTCATAGGAATCAGCAATCCCATAACCGCAACAGCTACAATTGCAGACCAACCGAGAAAGTAAAACAATGTTATCGTACAGCCGATTGACAAAATAACTGCATTCGTTAAATCGATAGTGGTTATGCAGCCGTCGGCAATCGCATCCGAATCTGAACTCATATAGTTTACAATGTCGCCGACCTGATATTTGTTCTTTCCGGAAGAAGACAACTTGAGCGAGTGAGCGAATAACTTCTTGTTCACCAAATTAATTGCGATCTGATTGAACTTTAATGTCTGAAAAAAATAGTGCTGAATCGCAATTCCGTTACCTGCGCCACATAATCCGAACCCCACAGCAATTAAACAAAGTTGAAATATATCCTGTTCGCTGAAGCTTCCGCCCTGTAATCTGGATATAAACGCGTGAACCAAAAACGGGGTAGCAAAAGAAAAACCGCTGGCAACAACCTGAAAACTGATAGCCTTAAAAAAGTTGACCCTAGAAACTTTGAGTAGAGAAATTAAAAAAGATTTTTTTTCAGTCCAGTCGACTTTTGTCTCATCCCAAGGAATATTCTCAGGATCAAGTTCCGGCATCAATTGCAACCGGTCTTCCGCATGAATAATACGATTTTTACCAATTGAAACTAG
The DNA here is from genome assembly GCA_043769795.1 of Pseudobdellovibrio sp. Classification (GTDB taxonomy): domain Bacteria; phylum Bdellovibrionota; class Bdellovibrionia; order Bdellovibrionales; family Bdellovibrionaceae; genus Pseudobdellovibrio. Next base: position 5,508 of record JAYVIY010000068.1, read on the forward strand.
TTTTTCAGCGTGTGAAAAGAGGACTGACTTTAGCATCGAAGCAGGATCAGCTAATTAGACGTCGTGGTCAATCGAACCTTTGGCTGTTTCAGGCACTTTAACCGTCATGTCAAACTGGCGCCCCTGGCTTTTGATCGGCGTTTTTGGGTTTAGCACAACTCGACTCTGAAGTTTAGTAAAAATAGGTTCTTTTATTGCCAGATGATTATCTTGCAGCACACATTGGCGGGCAATTCTTTGTTCTAAATTAATAACGATTGGCGCTTTAATATTAGCTGTCATTTGCGTTGGATCGTCAGGAATTGTTATTATACTTAAAAAAGCAGGGCTTTGACCTTGCTTCATTTTCAAAGACTCAAAGTCGGTTCGGTTTAAACTTACGTTGTATTTATGACCAAATAATTCGGGCTCTAATACCGGAAACGCAATTGAAGGAAGCTCGCAGCTTTGCAACCAAGCAAAAATATCATCGTTTGGATCGTCCAATAGAACAAACTGCCGGAGATCGCCAAAACCCAATAAGCCTTCATTGAAGGTTAAAACTTCATCAGATTTTAGTTCAACTGCTCCAAAGCGAGTTGTATTTATAACCACGTAACCCCCCAATGCTCTTTATACAGACAAAGAACCTTACTAAAATGGTTAAATAAATTCTGGACATAAATCGAGGTCTTATCAATTTTATTCGGTTTGACGCTATGAATTATTTTTGCGAGACTATTCGGGCTTTAAAAGTTTTGATATGTCTTTGATTTTGTCTGAGCTGACTTGAACAGATTGATGGTTCTGGTCTTGGATGGCCATGTAGACTTCTTCACGGTGAATTTTTGTATCCTTTGGGGCCTCAATACCAAGTCGAACTTGCTTACCCTTTATCTGAACAACGCGAATCTTGATATGGTCATCAATCGCGATGCTTTCCCCTAACTTCCTTGTAAGTACGAGCATGACTATCTCCTTGTCAGCGGCCTATAAACCCTAATCGGTTGTGTTCAGCGAAAGTTTAATTATTTCTAATGGGTGCGAAAGTCAAGAAATGCGGCCATTTTTTTTGGTATTGTAAGTAATGTCTACATTTTTAGGCTGAATGCCTACCTTAAGAAATCTAAAAGACTCTTTGTCATTATTTTGCTTGAGGTCTCAAGAGTCGCCTTTAGAGCGGTGTCTGACCTTGAAAGTTCTGACATTGTCTGAAATAAGTCGGCATCTTCAAGTTGCGAAACCGCAGTTTTATTGTCTAAATTGGTCTTCTGAAGCACATCCGTGGTGACGTTCAGCTGATTAATACGTCCGCCGACTTCAGCCCTTACTAAGCTGATCTGACTGAGAACCTGATCTAGGGGCTCTAGCGCATCCTGAATGGCCAATTTATCGTTGGTTTTGAGCGCCACATCCAAACTACGCATAAGACTGAAGATATTGAGACCTTCACCGCCCGTAATCGGATCTACCTTGCCTAGTGACTGGATATGCCCTACTGAAGCAGGCCCGCGGGTTTCAACTTGGTCTGCCAATTTCTGATTATTTTGAAATTCACGATCAGCTTCAGAAATTTTATATTGCTGCAATTGGTCTGTGCTGTCCGGAACCAATTCGGGCTGCCTAATATAATCATCTTTCCCGATTGCGTGTCCGAGGAAAACACGATCCCCGGTCAGATTCATCGCAACGAAGCTTCCCTGCTGGTTCTGAATTTTAATTTCGCCATCATCGCCCTGGTACTGACCGTCTTTATTAAAGGGCGTCGACTGAGTTTTAAAACCTCCGAAGAGAAATCGTTCTCCCATACGGCGGTTTGCCATTTCCAAAATTGAATTACTGATCTGAGCGACTTCTGAACCTATCATCGCGCGTTGCGATTCTCCGACAGTGTCGCTAGAACCTTGCAACGCCAGCTCTTTAGTTCGAATTATGGCTTCGCCCAGCTGGGCTAATGTGGCTTCAGTGGTATCTAAAAAAATTTTCGCAGCAGAAATATTTTTTTCAAATTGATCGGTGTTCTTCAGGTCTGTCCGACCCGATAAAATCTTAACTGCGGCGACCGGATCTTCTGAAGGCGTATTTAATTTTTTGCCCGTTGCTGCCTGATTCTGCAATTGAGATAATTCAGAACGGTTCTTCTGAATATTCTTTAAGGCCTGGCTGTTAGACATTTTATCTGTAATACGCATTAAATAATTCCATCAATTAGAGTCGTTTCAGGTTCAATACTGTTTCAAACATTTCATCAGCCATTCGAATAACTCGCGCCGACGCCTCATAGGATTTCTGAAACTCTATCATTTTTTGAGCTTCTTCATCTAGGCTGACGCCACTGACACCCTCGCGGACATTTTTAATCTGGTCGAGAATATTTTTCTGCGACTCAAGACTGGCCTGAGCCTTTTGACTCATAATTCCCACTTCGCCGACTTTTGAATTATAAAAATTATCAAAAGTGTATGTGCCCTCTGTGCCCATGAGTGCTTTGAACTGCAAAGAATGAATGACGTTGGCCGTTGTATTGTCGCCGGGTGCATTGGGTTTTGAGGCCGCTGCAATTCGACCCACGTCTTTGTTGACGGCGTCACTCACTTTAAGTGTATCGATCGAAAAACTACCATCAGCCGGAATATCGAAAAAGTTGGTTCCTTGCTTACTGTAACGGTCAAAACCTTCGACATGAGCTTTATTAACTTCGTTGGCAATATTATAGGAAAGGTCCGATAAATCCTCGCGTAATCCTGCAACCATACCGTCTCGCATTTCAATAGCGCCGCCAAGAGCGCCGCGCTTAAACTGCTCGGTAATGTCGGTCTGAGTTCCGCCTTTACTCATCTCATAAAGCACCTGCGTCTGATCAGATTGATTCGTTGACGTTTTGAGTTCGGTGCTCGAAGTGCCTGCCACTAAAATACCGGTTTTACCAGACGTGATATTTATCATTCCTGATTTTGAGTCTTCGGCATAACTTATATCCAGTTTTTCAGATAATTTTTTAACGAGTAGATCGCGGCGGTCGCGCTCGTCATTTGCCGTGGCTCCCGAAATTTCGATAGACTGAATTTTTTCGTTCAGATTTGCAATTTCCTTGCTATGGGCATTGACATCTTTTACTCCGGTTTCAATGACGCTGTTCAATTCGCTAGTCACTGTTGCGATCTGACGATCCATCTCCTGAAAGTTTTTCACCAGCGCATTAGCGTTATCTCGCACCACAGTTCGGGTGGTTAAACTTTCCGGATTATTAGCGAGCTCTCTGAAGCTATTGAAGAAATCAGTCATCGAATTGTTCAGACCTTTTACAGTCTGTTCATTGAAAGTTGACTCAAGTCTCTGAAGTGCTCCTGAACGGCCTTCGAGAAAAGCCACATTTGAGCCTTCGCGCTCAATCTGGCGTTCTAACCAAGGGTTGTTCGAACGAGTAATTCCGCTGAGTTGCGAACCGGTGCCGACACGTTTATTTCCGTCACCTACCGCAGGAGATGTCATAACATCAACGCGTTGGCGCGAGAAACCATCAACAGATCTATTAGCAATATTATGGGACGTCGTTGCCAGTGCCGATTGGCTGACTGCCATTCCGCGGCGACCCAAATCTAATAAACCGTGTATCTTGGCCATCCTTGCCCTTCCGTTTTAGTTAAGCTTCCTTGCTAACTAAGTGCCCTGACTTATCGTAACCCTGTTCGTATTTTCCTTTTTTCTGATAGGTCTTCTGACCCATGAGTGATTCTTTAATATTGTCCATTGCCGAATTAACAATATTCAAAGCGCTTTCGGCATAAACTGCATTGTCGCGGTTAATATCTACGAGGCGTTTGATTAACAATTCTAATGTGGAATGAATCGAACGCAATCGATCGGCTTCGGCCCCACCGATCTTTTGCGCGAGCTCAAGCAAACGCGGCGCCTCGTGATCGGCGCCGAGAATCTGCGCTAAATCAGATGCTGAATCCAGTCTGGCATTCTCAACGGTTTTTATTTTAGAAAGAATCTGCTCTTTTAAAGCATTGCTCTCATTTAGTTTTTCGTTATTGCTCTGAATAAGATATTCTTTTTCTTTACGAACGCAGTCGAGCAGAAGGCGGTACTGCTTGGTTATCTCTTCTAAATTTCCGATTAACTTTTCAAAACTTCTTTTTTGCATTTTTAGCCTCATCCTTGAAGCAATTTATTTTTCACTCAGCTGTAAATTCAACTCAGCGTTTATTTAGTCTTCGCTTGACTGTGTTTGCATATGTTCGTCGACCATTTTATCAGCGATTGCTTTGGCGTCGACTTTGTATTTTCCCTCAGAAATCATTTGTTTGAATCGCGCCACTTTATCAGCGTCAACGTCTGGGGCATTCGTAGCCAATTCTTTGATTTTTTTAATATCCTGCACTCGCGGAGACAATTCAACTTTGGTGGCCTCTGATGAACTTGAATTCGGCGAAACGGCTTCAGTCGATTTTGAGTTTTTATTTACGTTGCCGGCCTTCGACGCACCCGACGCTTTTTCTGTTTGCGTATCCGTGGCGTTTAAGTTTTGTCCGACCTTATTGTGGGTAATCTTCATCTAGAACCTCCAACCTCTGAATAGTGTATCATAGAGAGACAATTGTACCAAATCATTCTGAGACATTCGGCTTAACAGTCCAAAACAAAGGGCTTGCTGAGCTCAGCCATCCCAACTGTTGTCCAGCCCCGATTCTGTCACCTGAAGCCAATTTATGCTCTGGTCCCAGACCCGTTCCCTGTGTCAGAATGAGACTTTCCAGCCCATTGTCGTGTTTAACGTGAAACTGCATCCGATCCATTTCCAGGTATTTTTTATCTAGCAAAGTTCCGGCCCACGGATTTTGAATTTCAGTCGGTGTATTTTCTTCCGCCTGAAATTTGAAAGTGACAGGTCCGGGCTCTGAAGTCTTTGCAGGACCCTGCGCAACCATTCCGGCAAAAACCGACTTCTGGTCGAGCTTAAGCGGCCCTTGCGGCTTTTCAATCGGTGCACGCAAGCCTAATTTTTCTCCGAATTTATCCATCAACTGATCATGGATCAAGTTCGACAGACCAATGCCCCCGGCTTTTCCCCACTGATTGGCATATTGATCATCGAGCTGATCACGAAATATTTTTTCCGCATTATTCTGTTTAATGAAACCGCCCTCATGAACGGTCGAACGCATTTGCTTCATCATTTCGCGGATGAAATAATTTTCGTAAAGATCTGAAACTTCGCGTAACTTTTCTTCTGAAACCTTGTTGGTTTTTTCTTTCAGGGGTTCGGCCTTAATTGAGTTCAGAGAGTTTGTTTTGCCGACTTCATTCATTGAGCTTTTTTATTTCCTTAAAAAATTGGGGAGTGTCCTTAATTTCATTATCGCATCCGTGCGATTTTTCTAAGTGCAAGTGACGACGTAAACTATCATCCTTGATTGTTTTGCCGTCTGATGTGAAACTTCCTGCGAGGTTGTTCGAACATAGTCAGCACCTAGACCATCCTGGTAATTGAAATTTGAGGACCCTCCCCTGCCAACGGCTCTCATCCATGAGAACCGTTGAATAAAAAATTACATTGTTTCGAGCTCTCCGTGCAAAGCCCCTGCGGCTTTCACAGATTGTAAAATTGAAATCAAATCTTTCGGAGACACGCCGAGCCTGTTCAACGCATTAACCAGATCCCCGACATTGGCACCGGTGTCGAGCACCGTCACTTTGTCATCGGACGCATCTTTGCCTTTTTTGCTTTTATCATCGCCCACTTTAAGAGTGAGGCTTCCGTGGCTGAGTCCTACTTTTGAAATTTTAACTTTTTCACCGATAACTATTGTTCCGGTTCTTTCATTAATGACGACTCTGGCTTTTTGATCTGGATTGATTTCGATGGATTCAATCGTTGCCATGAGCTCAACGCCCTTATTTTCAAATGCGAAAGGGGTAATAATGTCTACCGTTCCGCCGTCTTTTGCGACGGCATATTGGCCACCGAGCTCTTTATTTATTGTCAGCACGGTACGCGCAGCAGTTGTAAAATCTGAATTGTGCAGCGTCATCCGGTACATCTTTCGTGACGAAAAATCAGCCTGAATGTCTCGTTCTATCATTGCACCATTTGGAATTCGGCCGGCCGTGGTGTGCACGTCTTTTCCGTCTCCCTGAATTGAAAGTGCGCCCTGTGCCACAGCGAATATCTCATCGTTCGCCGCTCTTAGCGGCGTTTGCAAAAGGGTACCGCCTACTAATGATCCCGAATCACCGATACTGTTTACAGTTACATCCAATGGATTACCTGCCTTTGCGAATGCTGGTAGCGAAGCAGTTACAATAACTGCCGCTACATTTTTGCTTTGCAAATCTTTTCCATCTAACTGAACGCCGAGCTTTTCAACCAAGCGTGCAAAGGTTTTACCAGTGAGTGCCGAGCCCGAGTCGCCGGTGCCCTTAAGTCCAACGACCAAACCGTAGCCGATCAGTTGGTTTTCTCTGACTCCACGAATGCTGGCAATGTCCTTCAGCCTGGCTGCAGAGCTTGCATTAGCAATGAGGAGTATTATGAAAAATACAGATTTTTTCATTCCGCAGTCCTTTTAATATGAATCAGATCGAACTGAGCATCGAGTAGCTTACTTGAACTGACTCCGCCATCTTTAAAATCTTCTGCACGGATTAGTGCCGTTGCGATAACTTTATACGGTTTTCTCTTTATAGTAAGAAACTGCTGACCGCGAATCCGGTAAGTGTCTTCAGACATTTTTTCAACAATTTTTGACGGAATACTTTCTATGTCTTTTAAATCAATTTTTTCTTCAGCCTCGTTCTTAGCAACTTCGACTCCTGCAGGCTTTCTTAACGCCAAGTCAGATTTTTCACTTGCTGCGCTAAGATCTTTCAATTGCTCATCCATAGGGTCAATGACTATTTCACCACGAGCAATTTTCTGGGCCCGCAATTTCTTTTCTTCTTCGATTTGCGAAAGTCGCATCTTTTCAACTTCAGCTTTAACGGCATCGGCTTCGGCCTTCTGCTTTTGATTTTCAAGTTGCTTCAATAAATCTTGCACAACCGCCACTTTGCTTTCGATCAATTTCAGAGCAGCGCCTTCCATTTTAATGACGGTCGGATCACCCTCTCGGCGATGCTTATTTTCTGCAAAAAGAAAACTCGTCTGTCCTTCCATTTTCCAGAGCGAACCGGCTGAGCTATAAAGCTCAGATTCCTCTTCCATCTTCTTTCGTGTCATGCGTTTGTACTGGCGATCTGATGGTGGCGCCATATTATTGAGTTCAGAATAACGTACATTCGGCTCTTCGCTGTCCTCGTTAGCATCAGCTATTTCTTTAACTGGCACTGGCGGTGGGGTTTCGGCAACCGGCACAGCTGTTAATTCTTTTTCAAGCTTTGCCAAATCCTCATCTGTCGTTAAACTGGCGCAGCCCTGAACCACTAATCCTGCCAATACAAGACCAATAAATTTTTTCACTATTCTATCCTCACAATTCCACGCTCGACAATTTTTGCGGCAAATACTTTCTGAGAATCCAAATTTTTTATTTTAACTACATCACCGATCGCACCCGATTCTTGCGCTTCGGCCGAAATGGCAACTTCAAATTCAGGTGCTCCGAACATGGCTTTGACAATCTGTCCTTTTTTCAATACCGATTCCTTTTTGAGATCTGAATACTGCAGAATCTGTCCCGCATTGATAAACCTCACAACTTGCATTCCGATAACGGCTTCAATTTTCTGAACTGTTTCTCGAGTATTGGTCATTTGTCGGTATTCAAGCGAAACCATGTCTTCCGTAAGAACATCGCCGATTTTTGCCGACTTATTTAGAACCGGCACATTCTGATATCTTTTAATTTCTGCGATAATCCAACCCTTGCTATCAATGTTCTTTGTAGCAAATACCGGAATCATCACAGTGTTTTTGTTTAAATCGATATTCAGGTCAAGACTCCAGTCGCTTTCAATATTAGCCGGAACTGAAGAAATTTGCACCTGAACATTGCATCCCGCGCATTGCGAGTAAATTTTATTTTTTACTTTTCTCTCTACTTCCATTCGCGAAATGCTGCTGCGACTGCGTATAATTTTAAGCTCGTTTGGCAAAACAAATCGGGCTTTTACAGTTCTGAGCATTTTTGCAAGTTCGGATTTATGTAATAGATTTTCTTTAATCAAAATTTGCTTTAAGTCTGCAATGATTTCGTCGTTTATATTTTTTGCCTCGACGATATCATACATTGTAATTTCGTTCCGTGGAGAAACCTCAACAGCCGAAGGTATAACTAGCTCTACTTCCGCAGCCGCAAACACCGAACATGAAAATAAAAAAGAAATTAAGAAATACTTCATTTAATATTTACCGCAGTCTGCATCATCTGATCAGATGTTTGAATAACCTTTGAATTGGTTTCGTAAGCACGTTGCGCACTGATCATATTAACCATCTCATCAACGATATTAACGTTGCTGGCTTCGAGCTCACCCTGAGACAGAAACCCAAGGCCCGCTGTGCCCGGTCGAAATTGGTTTGGTTGTCCGCTGGCAGCCGTTGGTGAAAAGAGGTTCTTACCTACGCTTTTGAGCCCTGCCGGATTTATAAAATTTGCAATGTCGATCTGGCCCAGAATCTGTGGCTCTCCGCTCTGACCGGTCAGAGATCGAACCTCCCCGGCTGGAGTAATTTCGAGCGCAAGAGAGTTTTGCGGAATGACGATCTCAGGAAGTAATACATTTCCACTTTTGTCGACGACACGGCCATTTGCATCTTTTTTAAATGCTCCATCTCGGGTATACGAAATTTCACCATCTGGGGTTCTCACCTGGAAAAAGCCCGCACCTTCTATCTGGAGGTCTAATGGATTTTTTGTGATTATGACACTCCCCTCACTGAAGTCCTTCTGAGTAGACGCTGTTCTGACTCCTAAGCCCGTCTGAACTCCGGTTGGCGTTACCGAATTGAGTCCTGAGGCTTCCCCGGGACTTTTCAAATTGTGATAAACAAGATCTTCAAATTCAGCCCGGCTTTTTTTAAAGCCATTAGTGCTGACGTTCGCAATGTTATTGGCGATGACGTCCATATTGTTCTGCTGTGCAGTCATACCTGTTGCGGCCGTGTTTAAACTTTTTACCATTTAATTATCCCTTCGTGTTTCCGACTTGATTAATTAACTTATCTGCCATGGCGTCATAGGCACTGATGGCTTTCTGAGTACCTTCAAAGACTCTCTGGGCGGTAATCATCTCGGTCATTTCCGAAACAATATTCACATTGCTGGTTTCTATAAATCCCTGCTTTAGGTTCGGAACAGTGACTTTCGAAAACTCAGCTTCCATATTCGGTTTAATCGAATAGTTGTTACTTCCGACCTTTTGCAAACTATCCAGATTTTTAACTTGTAATAGCGAGAGTTGACCGAGCTTTTTTTCACCCTCGAAAATTTCTCCGCCATCAGAAATATAGGCCGGTGCGCGTCCGCTGAACTTTACAGTTCGCTGGTCGGGGCTGTTCATGTCTCCACCCTCGACGAGAACTGCATGCCCGTCTTTGGTAACCAACTGGCCACTCCCATCAATCGTAAAATTTCCGGCGCGAGTTAGCTGTACTCCTACCGGGGTTGAAATTTCGAAAAAGCCGGCACCATCAATGGCAAGATCCAGTTTTCCACCGGTATGCTTAAGACTGCCCTGTTCAAAATTAGTATAAGTGCCGGTGGCATTCACGAAGCCCTTATCACCACCATTCATATCGTAGAAACTTTCAATTGAAGCCGGCACCCGCGGAACTTGAATAACCTGAGGTTCCTTTTCAAGCGCAGTGAGATACTCGCCGAAAGTCTGCTGATCGCGCTTGAAACCTGTCGTGTTCACATTTGCAATATTATTTGCAATTGTGTCGATCTTGGTTGTTTGGGCAAGTGCACCACTTAATGCCGTAAATATACCTTTTAGGCTCATTGCGCTTTTCTCCTATAAACCTAAATTAGCAACCCAAGTGCCACCCCGACCTCGACTGGATGTAAGTTCAATAAAAGCAATCTAGACTTTATGAATTGCAGATGACGACCGAAAAGGAGTTTTTGGCTCTGGACTTCGGTCTCGGACCTGTCAGTTATTTGTCACTCTTTAACAACTCGACTGTCAAAAATGTCCTCTCGACCCGAACAGCTTTTGTTTGTCATACTAATTGAATCAGCATGAAAGTTTTTTCGAACTTACTCCTCATTTCAATTCTTTGTCTGCAGCCACAGTTCGCTCTCTCATCCACTATCTTAACCAAATTGACCTCTTCGCAAAACGAACAGAACGATCTGACTCTCAAACAGAAATTAAGACTTCTCGAAAAACGCCAGACAAACCAGACTGATCACTTTATTTTTGATCTGCCCGTTACATATAATAAAAAAGTGGCTGTATGGATTTCATATTTTCAGACCCGGGGAAAAACTTTTTTCAGAAATTGGCTGGAGAAATCAACGAAATATATGCCCTTGCTGCAAGCTGAGCTAAAAAAAGCGGGTTTACCGACTGATTTGGCTTACATGGTAATGATTGAAAGCGGTTTCTCTTCCAGCGCGATCAGCACTGCAAATGCAGTGGGCCCATGGCAGTTCATTGAATCCACCGGCAAGGGCTACGGTTTGAAAAAAAATTGGTGGCTTGATGAACGTCGCGACATCAAAAAAAGCACGATTGCGGCCATTCGATATCTTAAAGACCTCAAACAGGAATTCGGTTCTTGGTATTTGGTAGCGGCCAGCTATAACATGGGCGAAAACGGTCTTCGAAAGCAGATAAAAAAATTCGGCACCAATGATTACTGGGAATTAGTCCGCTTTAAGGCACTACCTCAGGAGACCCAGGATTATGTTCCGAAAATTCTGGCCGCACTGATGATTGCCAAAGCGCCTAACCTTTACGGCTTTCGCGACATCGATGCCCAGTATCCGCTACGCTATGAAATTGTGTGGGCGCCCAGCGGTACTGATCTTGAAAATTTAGCTGATTACCTTAACATCACCCGCAGCGCCATGAAAGATCTCAACTCAGAATTGATTCTCGGCTATGTTCCAAAGCAAGTAGATGGTCATCAAATTCGAATTCCACTCGGTTCGCTCAGCGTTGCAAAACAGTACTTCCGTGACCAAAACAAAAAATTCGCGATAGACTGATCACTATGATCAAAAGCGAACTGATCGTTCAAAAGTATGGCGGCGCAACTCTGGCAGATCCCGACAAGATTAAACAGGTTGCTCTGCGAATATTCAAGTTGCATCAGGCCGGAGCAAAAGTTGTTGTGATCGTCAGCGCCATGGGCGAAACCACAAATCAACTTATTGCACTGGCGCACCGGGTTTCGAGTCGGCCGACACTGCGTGAGCTCGACATGCTTTTAACAACCGGTGAGCGTATCAGCATGGCTTTACTGAGTATGGCGTTGAATGATCTCGGTTGCCCGGCTATCAGCTTTACCGGTAGCCAGGCTGGCATCATTACTGACGATTCGCACGTCAACGCCAATATTGTCGATGTGAAAGCATTCCGAGTTGAAGATGCACTTAAGGATAATAAAGTTGTCATACTTGCAGGTTTTCAGGGCGTTTCGCAGAATTCAAAAGAAATTACCACGCTTGGCCGAGGCGGTTCCGATATAACAGCGGTGGCAATGGCCGGCTATCTCAATGCCGATCGCTGCGAAATTCTGAAAGACGTCGATAGTGTTTATACCGCAGACCCGAAATTGATCAGTAATGTGCGTCCGCTGGCCCAACTCAATTACCAACATTTGCTCGAAATGACTTCTTGGGGAGCGAAGGTTCTGCATTATCGATCAGTAAAGATGGCCGCTGAAAAAAACGTTCAGCTCTATATCGGTGCGGCAGCTGGAGATAAAACTTCGGGCACTTTGGTTTCAAATACTTTTTCTTTGTCGTCGCAGAATATTCTTGCCATTAATTCGTATTCGCAGGTTTTTCAAATCGGCTTTCAAAAAACTGTAAATGAAAAAGCGAATTTTAAATTCAGCGGCTTTCTGCAAAAAAATCAAATAGGAGAAATACAACTGCTTCATTCCGATGGGAATAGTTATTACTATACCGGGCCCTCTGAAACACTTGCTGCATTATCCGCATTCAGCCCAAATCAGGATTTTTTCAGAATTGAAAACTCAAAACTGGCATCGGTTTCAACAACTTTTGCCATTTCTCTCGGTGAAAGCGAGGCTGCCTCGGTCACCGAATTATTACAGCAGAATAATATAGTCATTTATCAAAAGTTTCAGTCAAAAAAAAGTCTGCATTTTTTCATCGAAGCAAAGCAAAAGAATGAAGCTATCCGAATTTTACATGATTCAATTGAGTAAAAAGTAATTCGTACAGAATTACTTTTGCTTCAGTGGTGCTTCTAAGAAACTATTCATATTGCCCGGGCAGGTTTCGGCATACATACACGAATTCGACATCTTCCAGATGTCCTGATTTCGCGAACCCATTCCGGTTTTACTCGCAATCCCGCGCGCAGGTCTCAATTTATTCGGATCCATTCCCGTCGGGGTTTTTGTGCCATTTTTTAGACTGGCTCCAGTGGTCGATTTTTTTCCGAGCGCATCCTTAAGAAATGTTTTCGCCTGATTAAATAATCCACCGAGACCTTTTTCTTCAGCCGCTGCTTCTGCTGCCGCAGGAGGAGGCTCACCTCCACTTGATCCACCCACTCCGCCGCTTCCACCACCCGGTGCTCCACCGCCGCTCGGTGAAGTTCCGCCAGCACCTAAAGTAAATTGATTTCCAGAGCTTGAATCATCATTTGATCCACGTGGCAAATCCGGAAGGGCACCATTCGATTTCAAGCCTCCGGCTAAACTCGGCGAACCGCCGCCGGCACTTAGCCCGTTACCTTTTATACTCGGACTAGCAAAATTCGAAAGACCACCGCTCGCAGCGCCTCCAGGACACCCGACATCTTTCGGATTCAGCTGACAATTACAAGATTTGGCGTCATAGCCTGCTCCCGGAGTACAAACACTGATCGCACCGTAGACGCAGCCCGCTTGAGCCGGGTTTAAATCACAGGCACCCGGCGTCGGTAAAGCATCGCAATTCGCAGCGCCTGATGAAGTTTTACACATACATTGAAGAGATGAAGCCAGAGCATCACCCACTCCACTCAAAAGCGAACCAATTTCCGATTCTCCCTTTTTTGCATCAACCGAGCAGACCTTGCTTGCATTTTCAGTTATTTCACGAACGGCGACGTCACCTTCCATAAAGTAAGTCTGATTCGGAGTTGCATAAATCTCATCCGCCGGTTGCAGCACTGTAGATATCTGTGCCCAACAACCCTCTCGCATCTTATTCAGTTTTTCTGCACTGCAGGCGGCTAAACATGACGTCACACTTGATTCACACACTTCACTCTTCGGGCCAAGTAAACTTTTTGCTCCGCTTGCAACAAGCCCGGCGGTAAAACATTCCTGTTGCATTCCAGAGCCGGATTTAGGTGCCGTATACACGTTTCTCGCGGCATCGACCGCACTGGCCGTTTCCTTATCTTCTTTGCTCATTTTCGTTGAACCAACGCAATTCTTCTTTGCGTCGTCAGATTCTTTTTTACAATTGAGAGCTTCATTTTTCCAGTCATCAACACACTTTTTTAAGTTACTGTCGGGCTGAGTAGCGACTACTGCAGGAGGCTTTACAGGAGGCACCGGAACAACTGGCGGTGGTTTAGGATCGTCTTGTTTAGCACAATTCTCTTTAGCTACATCAGAAGGAAAAAATCTTTTATTATCGCCACATTTACATACTTGCGCGACGCAGATTAAGTTAGCCGCATTCGGAGCGCTCTCAAATTCTTCAGGTTTTGCTTGGACTAATCCAGAAGGTGAACATTTATCAGGTGGAGGCTCAGGTTCACGATTACATACTTTAAAGGGAGCTGAAGTGTTATTTTTTTCACGACAGGTGCAGTCACCATCTGAACTACCTGAAGCTTTTGGCTTCCATTTAAATTCGTACTTGTCTTTGGTATCCCAATCTGAACGTTTACTAATGACTTCTGTTTTACACAGAGCTTGCTTCGTTTTATTTTCACCGTTTCTCGGAATGCAATAGAAGAAACCCCGTGGGTTGACGTCTATGGATGGACTTCGACCACCGGCCGAAAACATGGCATTTGTTCCTGAATCGGTGTACTGTGGATTGGCCGGATTAATAAGATACGCCGAACATCGAGAGCGCGCATCTTTTTCGTCAATAGCTTCTATACAAGTAGCTGTTCCCGTAAACTTAATACCAACATAATCAATCATACTTAATGGGAATTCTTTCAATGCGGTTTCACAGACGCCACCAAATGCGTTCACTGACAAAATAAAAACAAGGACGACAAGGCTTCTTGTATAAACTAAAAAGTCAGTCATATTCACCCCTATGCTTAGTTATTTATCGGCAGTCTCAAATAAAGACTTTAGTCCGGTTATCAAATTGAGACAGTTTTGGCGCAAATAGACTTTGATTGTCTTAATTGGCATTAGGCTCTATATACTTGAGCTCACAAGGATAATCACATGACGAAGAAAAATTTTTTTGATTTCACAGTAAAAGCAGCAGACGGAACAGATTTCGACTTATCCCAATTTAAAGGTAAAACGGTCTTAGTGATTAACGTCGCTAGCAAATGTGGCTTTACACCCCAATATAAAGGCCTCGAAGAACTCTATCAGAATTTTTCTAAAGAAAAATTTGTAGTTCTGGGTTTTCCCTGTAATCAGTTCGGAGGGCAAGAACCCGGTACCGAAAGTGAAATTCAGCAATTTTGCTCGTTAACATATAATGTGACCTTTCCGGTGCTGGCAAAAGTTGATGTTAACGGCGAAAAAGTAGCTCCTATTTTTGAATTCATGAAAAAAGAAGCTCCGGGTCTTTTAGGAACCGAAGCGATCAAATGGAATTTTACAAAGTTTCTTATAGGTCAAGACGGTCATGTCGTAAAAAGATATTCGCCTGATACCGAACCAAAAAACATTATGACTGATATCATTAAAACATTAGGATAACATTCGGTCTTCAAAGGCCGCCAAAGCGGCTTTTGCGCCTTCTCCCATCGAAATGATAATCTGCTTATAAGGAGTAGTTGTAACGTCTCCTGCCGCGTAAATTCCTTTAACTGAACTTCTTCCCTTATTATCCACAATTATTTCCCCGAACTTTGTGGTTTCAACTATATCTTTTATAAAATTACTGTTCGGAAGCAAACCAATCTGAACAAAAACTCCGTCGAGCTCAGTCTGCATTAGTTTTTCAGTTTTTCTATCCAGATATTCAAGTCCCGTAACTTTTTGACCATCACCCAGAACACTTTGAGTTTTAGCGGAAGTAATAATTTTTGCATTAGGCAAACTCTTCAGTTTCTCAACCAATACATGGTCGGCCTTTAGTTCATCCATGTATTCAAACAAAACGACTTCACTTACAATCCCCGCAAGATCGATTGCTGCTTCAACACCCGAATTACCGCCGCCGATGACTGCAACTTTTTTACCTTTATAAAATGGACCATCACAATGAGGACAAAATGCAACTCCGCGCCCTAAATACTCTTTTTCACCTGGAATTCCCAACTCGCGCCATTTCGCACCGGTGGCAATAATAATTGATTTTGCTTTCAGGTGTTCTCCGCCTTCAAGCACAATTTCATTGCCATTTTTTATGTCCACATGTTTTACACGCCTGTGTTCGAGCAATTTAATTGGATAGCTGGCGATGTGTTTTGCCAATTGAGCAACAAGCTGGGGTCCCTCTGTATAGATGACTGAAATCAAATTTTCTATTCCTTTTGTTTCCTGCACCTGTCCACCCATCTTCTCGGCGATGATGATGGTTTTAAGACCCTTACGGGCACTATAAATTGCAGCCGAAGCGCCGGCAGGCCCCCCGCCGATGACAGCGACATCAAATTCTCCGAGGTTTTTATCAATACCAGATTCTTGCTCGATCGCTTTACCGAGATTCTCTTCTAAGATATTTATCAAATCAATTAATTGCGCCCGACCTGAGTGCAACAAAGAATTTTCGGTTACAACACTCGGCACACCTTGAATACCGAGCTCACTGATTTCTTTCTGAAAATACGCACCGTCGACCATTTCGTGAGTGAAATTTTCATGCAACAGAGCCATTTGATTCAGCGCCTGCACTACGTCCGGACAATTTTCGCAGGTTAAAGAAACAAAAGTTCTGATATGTACCGGACCCTGAATACTTTTTATCCGGTGAATTAAATTTGCATCAGGAAATTTTCCTTTTCCATCCGTATGTAAAATAGCCAAAATCAGAGAGCTGAATTCGTGACCGCTCGGAATACCTTTAAAATAAATTCCGGTGGGCTTACCATTTTTAGAAATATAAAATTCAGGCGAGGCGTGCGATTTTATCGTCAAATCAGACTTCTGAACTGAAATCTGACTATGGGTTGAGGCGACTTCACTCAACAATTCAAGTAGCTCGGCCTGATCACTATGACCATTGTCATAGTAGACCAAACCTATATTACTTTCGAGGGGTGCGAAAACCGTTTTCAACTGATCGAGTAGGGCTGAGTCCAACATAAAAATTCCTTTACTTGCGCGTTCCGCATCGGGAACGCGATTTTCAATTTATTTCACTCTTGTTCAGTATCGGTCTAAAAAATTCTTAGATCTTACCGACTAAGTCTAATCCGGGCTTTAAAGTTTTAGCTCCCGGAGTCCATTTTGCAGGACAAACTTCATTTGGGTTTTTTTCGATGTATTGAGCAGCTTGAACTTTTCTCAATAATTCGTCAGCATTACGACCGATTCCGTTGTCATTGACTTCAGCCAATTTAATTTTTCCTTCCGGATTTATTAAAAAAGTACCTCGGTAAGCCATTCCTGCTTCTTCGATGTAAACACCAAACGCGCGTGACAAATGTCCGGTCGGGTCAGCGATCATCGGATAATTGATTTTCTTAATTGTTTCAGAAGTGTCGTGCCAAGCTTTATGGGTAAAATGAGTATCTGTACTTACCGAATAAATTTCTACTCCCATTTTTTGAAACGCATCGTATTTGTCGGCCATGTCACCGAGTTCTGTAGGACAAACAAAAGTAAAGTCTGCCGGATAGAAAAACAAAACCGACCATTTTCCTTTCAAATCATTCTGAGTGATCGTTTTGAAATCGTTCTTAATGTAGGCCTGCACTTTAAAGTCAGGCACCTGAGTATTGATGAGTGTGTTCATGAGTTCTCCTTTTAGTTAGTCTGATAAGTTATCACTGTTTCTGCATACAGATTACGAAAAATCTTGATATATGTAAAATTGATAATATAATAAGTCTAATAGATTTAATCTATTACCCAAAGAACTAAGTAATTGAAAATACAGATCTTTTTGAATTGGCTCGACTTAGTACCGGTTATAACAAGGAGTGTAGAGATGAAACTCAATTTTTCGCTGACCCAACTTGAATACGTCTTAGCTGTACACAAGTTAGGCCACTTTGCAAAAGCTGCGGAATTTTGCAACGTGACTCAACCCACTCTCAGTATGCAAATTCAAAAACTCGAAGAATCTCTTGGAAAAACGATCTTCGACCGCTCAAAGAAACCGATTTTGCTCACCGAGTCCGGAGCAAAACTGATCGACCAAATTCGATCCGTCGTGTCTGAAGCCAATAAAATCGAAAACATTATCGAACAACAAAGCGTACAAAAACTCATTGGCCAAATTGAACTGGCCGTAATTCCGACCATCGCGCCCTACATACTGCCGCTTCTCTTTCCAACGATTGAAAAGCTCTTCCCGTGTTTAGACTTGCGAATAAAAGAAATGCAAACCCACCAAATCGTCAATTCTCTTAACAACGACGAAATCGATGTGGGCCTTCTGGCTATACCGATCAAATCTCCAAAAATAATCGAAATGCCAATTTACTTCGAGCCCTTCTCAGTACTCTGTGATAAAAACCACCAACTGGCGTCGCTTAAAAAAATAAAATACTCCTCTTTAAAATCTGACGACATCTGGCTCTTGGAAGAAGGACACTGTTTAAGAAGTCAAATTTTAGATGTCTGTTCGATAAAATCAGAGAAGCTAAAAAAAAGAAAATTCAAATTTGAAAGTGGCAGCATTGAAACTTTAAAAAATCTTGTTAACTCCTCTGGCGGCTACACGCTTTTGCCGCTTTTGGCGGAAGACAACCTAGGCAAGAACACCAGACTCATCGAATTCGAACGGCCTATACCCGCAAGAGAAGTAGGCTTGGTTTATAGAAGAGAGCACTACAAAATCGAATTAATAAAGGCACTACGTGAATCAATCTACCAATGCATTCCCGAACAAATCAGAAAAATAAAGCAAAAAGATTTAGACGTGTTACCCGTCGAGTAGGCGGCCTTCGGCGCAAATCAGCTTAAATTGTCACCGTCAATTAAGCGAATCACTTAAAACCAAATCTACTGATTCTGATCCAAACATTCTCAAATTGAGACATGGCTTTTAAATTGAAATAAAAAGAAGAAACGAGGTTCAAATGAGATTAGTTACAATCTGCATGCTGTCTTTTCTAGTAGTCTTCTTCTTCGGATTTATGGTTTCACAAATAGCTTAATCACGAACTGGAACAACAGTTCACTTAGCTCCGTCCTCTACACTTACAACTACGTAATCACGTCCCTTGTTCGGACGGTACTTGGGAAATTTTTTTCAAAAATTTCCCAAGTCTAACAACGAAGCACCGGCTGATGTTTTCAAGAAAAGCACATTGAGGCGTTTGTGCAATATACACCCCACACCAAGTTCAAAAACAAAAAAAAGGCCGCCGCATTTGCGACAGCCTTTTTAAATTCCTAATTCTAAAAAACTAGTTCAGATTTTCTTTCGGCTCATCCTTAGTTACTTTCTTTGCCTTCTTCGGTTTGTCTAACTCAATAGACGCTTCGTCTGCTACCGAATCAGCCATGTCTTTGGTCATCAAAATCTGACCAATTCCATTTTTTGCGAGAATTGCTGCGCGCAACTCATCCTTGATTGCCGGATTTGCTTTTAAAAACTCCTTGGCTTGATCGCGGCCTTGCCCCAAACGCTCGCCCTTATATGAGTACCACGCGCCGGATTTTTCAACCATGTTGGCTGTAGCTGCTAAATCTAAAATATCACCTTCAGCAGAAATTCCTTCACCGTACATGAGATCAAATTCAACTTTTGTGAACGGCGGAGCCATTTTGTTTTTAACAACTTTTACTGCTGTTCTGTTTCCAGTCACCTCTTCGCCATTTTTAATCGCGCCGATACGGCGTACATCAAGACGAACTGAAGCGTAAAACTTTAAAGCGTTTCCACCGGTAGTTGTTTCTGGGTTACCGAACATCACTCCGATTTTCATACGAATCTGATTGATGAAAATAACCAATGTGTTTGAACGATTGATTGAAGCCGTCAACTTACGAAGAGCTTGCGACATTAAACGTGCCTGTAATCCCATGTGAGAATCGCCCATTTCGCCTTCGATCTCCGCTCTTGGAGTCAGAGCTGCAACTGAGTCGACTACCAATACGTCAATGGCGCCTGATCGAACAAGAGTTTCAGTGATCTCAAGTGCCTGCTCGCCATTATCTGGCTGAGAAATCAAAAGGTCTTCGATGTTAACACCGAGCTTACGTGCGTAATTCACATCAAGCGCATGTTCTGCATCGATAAATGCAACAACGCCACCTGTTTTTTGCGATTGAGCAATTGCTGAAAGAGCTAAAGTTGTTTTACCAGAAGACTCTGGACCAAAAATTTCAATGATACGACCTTTAGGAAGTCCGCCTATGCCTAATGCGATATCTAAAGATAAAGCGCCGGTCGAAATAACTTCGACGTCTTTCATTAAGTTACTTCCGGCATTCAATCTCATAATTGAACCTTTTCCGAATTGTTTTTCGATGGTGCCTAGGGCTAAATCGAGTGCCTTTAGCTTTTCTCCCTGCGCCTTTGTATCAACTTGTGTATTTGCTGCCATGACTGTCTCCTTGTTGTTTTTCGTTTTAACTTTTTTTAGCTTTAACTTCTTTTAAATACTCATTTAAATGCTTCATTGCTTCTGCACACGCCTGAAGCTGTATTTCTTTTCTTTTGCCCGCAAAGCGATGCTCAAAAGACTTTGTTTCACTTTCAGAACCAGCCACAGCTATAAATACTGTGCCCACTGGCTTTGAATCTGATCCGCCGCTTGGACCGGCTATACCGGTAATCGAAACAGCGACTTCAACCTCTAAAGCATTTATCGCACCTTCGGCCATTTGTTTTGCGACTTCAAAACTAACGGCACCTTTTGTTTTTAAGGCTTCTTCAGAAACTTTCAAAAACTTTTGCTTAATTTTGTTGTCATAACTTACAACCGATCCGGTAAATACACTGGATACACCTGATAGTTCGGTTAGGTAACTCGACAAAAGTCCGCCCGTGCAGCTTTCAGCAAAACCCACTGTCAGATGCTTGTCACCAAGAACCCGAACACTGCTCAGAACTTCAGTTCTAAGCTGAGCTTGCAGGTTGTTTTCATTCTCAAATTGAGGAGTTACATCTTTTTGTTTCATATAATTTACATATGTATAATGTGTGTAAATTAATTGACTGTCAAAGTAGAAATTTGAATTCCTAGCCAATTGGTCTGGTTATAGATCAACTGCATCAAAATACTGCTGATAATTCCCGCAGCAACATCATCGACCATGACTCCGAAGCCGCCCGGAATTTTCTTATCAAGTTGGCGAATCGGAGGCGGCTTAACAATATCGAAGAATCTGAAAAGACAAAATCCAAGAGCGGCACTTTGCCAAGTGATCGGTAGCCAAGTCATAGTAATTAAAAAGCCGACGACTTCGTCGATAACGATTTCTTTCGCATCATGGGTATCAGACTGTCTTTCATAAATTTGCGCGGCCCAAATACCGATAGGAAAAAGCAAAAAGACGACGACCATATAAACAAGCGGCCCGGTCTGAGCCAGCGCATACCATATCGGAACTGTTGCCAGTGTAGCGACCGTGCCCGGAGCCTTAGAAATTTTGCCTACTCCGAAAAGCGTTGCCAGGTTGAAAAGAAATTTATCGAGCATGCAATTACTTACGACTGTGAAGTGGTGATGGTTTGAACTTTACTTAACGCCATCATTTGTTTCATTGTTTTGTCGAGACCCTCATTCGAACCATCAAGGAATATGACATTACCCTTACCTTGTTCGGCAAAGTGCTTAATCGAGTCAGTCCACATTGAAAACAGAATAAATGAAGTGTCGAGCCCGGCCGCCTTAATCTCTGTTGCCGCTTTATTCATACCGCGGGCAACTTCTTCTCTGAAAAGAGCAATACCTTCACCGCGCATTTTAGCTGCGATTTTCTCGGCTTCAGCCGAAATCTTCACAGCTAAACCTTCGGCTTCAGCCTGTTTAGTTTTTCTGATTAAAAGCGCTTGCGCCTCATTTTCTGCGGCGGCTCTTAAATTACTTGAGGCCACCACCTGCGCCATTGATTGCATAATCGTTTCATCGAATGAAATGTCGTTTAACTGCAGATCAATTAGGTGATAACCCCAGCTTTTCAGATCTTCATCCAGATTCGACTTAACCGCTTCGACGATGTCACGTCTTAATGCCAGTATTTCGTTTTGTTTTTTTGTAGCCACAAAACCTCGAACGCTGCCTTCAACTGTTCTATTCAAGGTCTGCATTAGGCTGCCGAAATCGATAAATTTAAAAGCTACACTTTTAATCGTATCTTCAGTTTGATCAATAACCGAATAAAGCAGCATCGCTTTAAAATTAACATTAGCCTGGTCTTGAGTTATCGCCTGAAACGCTAATTCAATGGATTGATTCTGAATTGAGATACGACGAAAGACCGTTTCTAAAAATGGAATTTTTACGCTGAGTCCCGGATACATGATCCGGCGGTACTTTCCGAACATTGTTATGACCGAAACCGTTCCCTGTTGCACGGTAACAAATAATCCACCGACAACCGATATAACAACAAGAACAACCATCACTGAAAAAAAACTAATCTGTTCAAACATAAAAACTCCCTATTTTGGTCTCGTAATTCTTAACACAACTATTTGAAGACTTCTTTTCAGGTTGAGTCAAGACTAAGTGATAACTTCCTGACTTATTGTCAAACCCACCGAGTTTGACTACTATACCTGAATGGCCTTTTCACAACGTGCACAAAAACGTATCAGGCCACGGGGAAAATTCTTATGATGAAAAGTTCTGACATTAGAAACAGTTTTGTAAACTATTTTAAAAAAAATCAACACGCGGTTGTCGGCAGTTCAAGCTTGATTCCCGAAAATGATCCCACGCTGATGTTTGCCAATGCCGGCATGAATCAGTTTAAGAATCTATTTTTAGGGCTTGAAAAGCGCCCCTATAACAAGGCCGTCAGCGTGCAGAAATGCGTTCGGGCCGGCGGAAAACATAACGATCTCGATAATGTCGGATTTACGGCCCGACATCATACATTTTTTGAAATGCTCGGTAATTTTTCATTCGGCGATTATTTTAAAGAAGACGCCATTCGTTTTGCGTGGGATTTTCTGA
Organism: Pseudobdellovibrio sp.; assembly: GCA_043769795.1. GTDB lineage: Bacteria > Bdellovibrionota > Bdellovibrionia > Bdellovibrionales > Bdellovibrionaceae > Pseudobdellovibrio. The sequence goes on from JAYVIY010000068.1 coordinate 28,083, forward strand.
CCAATGAACTGAAAATTCCGAAAGAAAAGTTATACGTCACAGTTTTTGAAACAGACGACCAAGCCGCAGACATCTGGCACAAACAGGAAGGCGTACCGAAAGATCGCATCTTCAGATTGGGCGAGAAAGACAATTTCTGGAGGATGGGCGACGTCGGACCATGCGGCCCCTGTTCAGAAATTTTTTATGATCATGGCCCACAGTACGGAAAAATCAGCGATCCGTTTAAAAGTATCGTGGCAGGAGAAGACCGGTTCATCGAAATCTGGAACCTGGTATTCATGCAATTTTATGAATCCGCACCCGGCGAACAAACCCCGCTACCTAAGCCCTCAGTCGACACCGGTGCCGGTTTTGAAAGATTAGTCGCGGCTGTTCAGGGCCGTCATAATAATTATAAAACAGATGTTTTCTCGGCCATTTTAGATAAAGGTGTTAAATTATTAGAACTACAGGGCACCCTCGAGACTCTTCATCAGGCAGAAGAAAACTTTCAACTTGGAAAAAGTCACGAGAAAACGTCTCTTGAAATTCTGTCAGCTCTTCGTGTATTGGCTGACCACAGTCGTTCCGTTTCCTTTCTGTTAGCTGACGGCGCGCTTCCGTCGAACGAAGGCCGTGGATATGTTTTGCGGCGAATAATCAGGCGCGCCATTCGCTATGGCCGAAAACATTCTTCGCAGTCATTACTCGGGCCGATGAGTGAAGTGCTCATTGAGCAAATGGGAGATTTCTACCCTGAGCTTAAGATTCGAAAAAATCATATTCTTTCAACGATTCGTGATGAGGAAACCAGGTTTTTACAGACTTTGGATAACGGCACACTTATTTTACAAGACGAAATAGCTAAAGCAAAAAAGAAGTCTCAAAAAGTATTATCTGGCGATGTCGTATTTAAACTTTATGACACCTACGGATTTCCAGTCGATCTCACGGCACTGATGGCCGCAGAAGAAGGTTTGCAAATCGACGAGACGTCTTTTGAAAAATACATGCAGACAGCAAAAGAAAAGGCCAAGTCTTCATGGAAAGGCAAGGGTCTTCAGGCCGACGAAAAACATATTATCGAATTAACTCAGAAATTTGCAAAAACACCCACAG
>JAYVIY010000069.1:0-13658 GCA_043769795.1 Pseudobdellovibrio sp.
GAAAATTTTGAAAAAGCTGTTGAGGCCGTCGTACAATGCCAGGGAAAAATTATTTTAACCGGGATCGGCAAATCGGGCCAGGTTGCAAGAAAGATTGCGAGCACCCTTTCAAGCACCGGCACGCCGGCCATTTACCTTCATCCCAGCGAGAGCAGTCACGGCGATCTCGGAGTCATTTCTAAAATTGATTTGGTTATTGCACTTTCTTACGGTGGCGAAACTTCCGAACTTAATTCGGTATTGAATTTCGTTTCAAGAAACGGAATTTTTCTGATTGCGTTGACCAGCAAAGTTAAAAGCACGCTTGCGCAGTCAGCAAATATATTTCTTGATGTTTCAGTTGAAAAAGAAGCCTGTCCATTGAATCTGGCGCCCACGTCATCGAGCACAGCAAGTTTAGCCATGGGCGACGCGCTGGCAATGGCCGTATTAGAAGTCAGAGGATTTAAAACTGAAAATTTTGCTGAATTGCACCCCTCCGGATCTCTTGGTGCTAAATTGATGCGAGTCAAGGAAGTCATGCAGTCGGGTGCCGCATTGCCTTTTGTAAAAAAAGACACCTCAATGAAGGCGCTCCTGACCGCTATGACTCATCAAAGTGTCAGAGGAGCTGCCGGAGTTTTGGATGAACAAAATCGTTTAATTGGTGTTATCACCGATGGTGACATCCGTCGATTTTTAGAAAAAAACCAAGATCCATTTTCGCGGGTTGCTTCTGATATCATGTCACATTCACCAAAAACAATTGATGCCGGCGAATTGGCCGAACGAGCGCTTTTTTTAATGGAGCAGTTTCGTACTCAAATGCTGATCGTGCTTGATAAGAACTCATCTACTCCGATGCAACCGGTTGGAATGATCATTTATCAGGATTTGCTAAGAATAAAAGTCAGATAATTGCATCGACCTAAGTCGTAGTTGAAATCACTGAAGAAATTAAAAATCGATTTGGCACAGACCTTCGTCGACCCTAGACGGCTCATTACTTGCGCTGTGCATTTATATTTTCCACAATAAAGAGTCAAAGATTCTTTACAAGGAAAAACGATAACTTATGGCACTAGATGTTCAAAAATTAGGAACTGTAAAAATGTTAGTGCTCGACGTCGATGGCGTTCTGACGGATTGCCGCCTCTGGATGGATTCTGACGGCGAGTGGAAAAGAATTTATTCGGTTCGTGACGGCGTCGGCATCAAAGCCCTGGCTGCAGCCGGATATAAATTAGCAATTATTACCGGAGCGCAGGCAAAAGATGTCAGAGCCCGCGCAAAAATGCTGGGGTTTGATTACTTCTATGAAGGCGCCGCAGACAAGTGGCCCTCGTTTGAAAAATTACAAGCTGATTCAGGTCTTTTACCCTCCGAAATGGCCTACGTTGGTGATGATGTTTTTGATATTCCGTTGATAAAGGCAGTAGCTTTCGGAGCCACGGTGCCCGAAGCGGTTGATGAAGTTATTGAAATTGCCAATTACGTCACAAAAAGACCGGGTGGTAACGGAGCCGTTCGCGAAGTTTGCAGTTTTATTTTGAAATATGGATTTTACTCAAAAGTATGAGGTTTAAGTGATCGCCAACCTGATTAAAAGTATTGTGATTTCGATCATCTTAATCGTGACGGTGGTTTTCTTAAGTATTGAAACAAATGCATCTGAATTGGAAGTACCTAAGGATGAGTTGGCGCAGGAATCAGTGCTGCCGATATTCGACAATACCGTTGCGGTAAAAAACAGAAATATAAAAGACGCACAAACATTCGATATCGGACTGTTTGCCGGTATGTCGATTACTGAACCAATTGCCAGTACAACTAAGTATGGTCTTTCCTTTAACTATCACTTAAGTACCACCCACTCGATAGGTCTTTTATGGTCGGCAAATAGCACGGGGCTCTCCAAAGATGCAGAGGGTCTTAAGAACGATTTCGGACTGGATTTTACGAGAGCTCCCTATCCACAGTACAGTTTACTCGGCGATTATAATTACAAACTCTTTTACGGTAAATTAAGCGTAACAAAAAAAGGTGTTTTAAACACCTCGATCTATACTTCTGGTGCTGCCGGAATAATAAAATATATACATAAATCGTATCCTACAATCGCGGTTGGTGTCGGCGAACGTTTTTACTTTACGAATAACTTTGCTTTTAAAGTTGATCTCCGAATGTTTATAAATAGTGCTCCGATTCCATTTAAAACCAATGCGTTGAAAGTTGGCGATCCGGTCCCGTCCTATGATTCATTTTCTGACAGAGTAACTTACACAACCAGTTTAGAGTTCGGTCTAAACTACTTATTTTGAAAGGGTCATAATTAATGAGATACCTTATTATATTATTAATTATGAACTCACCGATGGCAGCACAAGTCCTGGCAGAAGAGGCCGCGGTTCCTAGCGCAGCCACCACTTCTGAACAAGAAACCAATGAAGTTGAAAATTTATATAAAACACTTCCTGAACTGGTGGCTCCGACTAAACCGAGTAGTAACGCAGAAGCGATATCTGTTCAGGAAAAACAAGAGCAAACAGAAATAAAAAAGAACGTCGAAGTTCAGAACAGCAAAAGCAAAAGTATGCTTGAGCTGAACCGACTAGCTCCGTTTGCCGACATTTCAGTTATTCAGAAAAAGTTTTTGCCCAAAACCGGTCGATTTCAGCTCTATACGGCTGGAGGGTTAACAACCAATTCTCCTTGGTTTATTAATTTAGGTGCAAAGGTGAATTTCGGCTATCACTTCAATGAAACTTTCGGAATCGAAGCTTCGGCGATGTTTCTGTCAAATTCAGAAGGTGAGTCCGCAAAAGAAATTCGTAGCAATAACAATTTGCAGCCTGATAAATTTGTAATTACCAAGTCAAATATCGGGGCAGACTTAATTTGGTCGCCGATTTACGGAAAAATTTCCAATCTAGACAATGAAATAATACCGTTTGATATGTATTTTTCATTCGGCGGAGGAATGTCAGACACTAACTCTCAGGAAAAAACAGTTCCTACCTTTCATCTGGCAACCGGACAAATTTTTGCTCTTTCAAAATCAATGGCATTTCGCTGGGATTACAGCTGGAGTTTCTATCAGGCTACGCCGGTGGCTGACATCAATTCAGCGAGTGCGCCAACGAAGGGCACTTACAACGACCTCGTATTTACGGCAGGGGTTAGCTTTTTCTTTCCGGAGGCTAATTACAGATGAGATCAATTTTAACTATTACGGCCTTAATTTTCTGCGCGTTAATAAGTTCTGCCGAAAGCCCCCGAACCTATGTTAAAGAAATAGAAAACTCTATTAATCTGATTAAATCAGGTAAACAGATGGAAGCATCGCAACAATTATTAAGCCTAGCTAAAGTGGCCACTCTTGAAAGCGAAAAATCACGAATCCGTTACTTGCTGGGTCTTTCGCTCATGGAACTCAACCTCAACCAGACAGCCGCCTTTCAGTTTGTTGAAGTTATTCGCTCAGGAAACGCAACATGGACCAAACCGGCTATTGAAAAATTGCTCATCGTTACTGATAAGTTAGGTGATGAAACCCTACTTAATTTTGCCATTCAAAGAGTGGATATCAGTCAGATACCTCCGCAACATCGTGAAATGCTCTATTTCCGTTTGGGCGAAGCAAAACACAAATCCGGCTCAACAAAAGAAGCAATCGAATATTACGGTAAAGTAACTCCGGGAAGCCGCTATTATTATAGCGCGCTTTATAATATGGGGCTTGCGCAGGCTGAGTTAAATCAGCCGGATCTTGCAATGCAAAACTTTAACAAATTGTTAAACAGCCGATCTTCCGGAAAAGTAACCGATACAAACAAAGTGTCGGCACAAATGGCAATTGCTCGCACGTACTATCAGAAACAGGATTGGAGCAAAGCCATCGAAGCTTATGCGGCCATTCCAAGAGACCATACTCTTTGGCATGAAGCCATGTTCGAGAAAACATGGGCGATGTTGCGTGCCGCCCGATTTCGGTCTACATTGAGCAATTTTCAGACATTACACTCAAGTTACTATGAAGATTTTTATCTGCCGGAAACGCTTCTGTTGAGAGCGATTGTCTATCTTTATATCTGCCAATATGACGAAATGGAGAAAATTTTGTCATTGTACGAAGGCCAATATAATCCGGCTCTAAAAAAAGTTACTTTATTCTTACAGAATAAAAACCCCGAGCTCTATTTTCAGGAAATTTTCAAAACCTTTCAGATGAAACGAAATTCAGAATCGAAAAAAGAATTAGCACTTCCGTATAATATTCTGAAAAATATTGCCGAAGAAGGCGATGTGCGAAGAACTTACGCTTACCTTAAAAAAGTGAATGAAGAAAAAAAGACTGTCGAAGCCAATTCGCAGTTGCGCGGTTCTTCCGTTGGCAGTTATGCAATGCGCATTCTTAACAATCGAATTACCAGCACAAAGGCAGTGATCGGCGAGATGACAAAGCGGCATCTAACTGAGATAATGAATGAAATTACAGATTTGAATGAGCAATCAAGTTTTATCAGATACGAGATGATAAACGGCAGAAAAGAATCGATTAAGAAGAAAATGGCCGGCAAAAATTTAGCTATTTCCGAATCTGAAAATACGCAGGATAGATCATTTTATATTCAAAACGGATATGAATTTTATCCATTTCAAGGTGAGAACTGGTTAGACGAAGTCGGAAACTATCATTACATAGGGAAACAAAGCTGTGAATAAATTTAAGATACAAATAATTTTTGCTCTGATGTTGCCAGCGATGGCATTTTCTCAAGCCGATAACGCGAAAAAAAAAGTTACACTCGGAGACTTGTTAAAAAAAGCGACCGATGAAAGCCGCGGCGCCAAAGCCGGTTCGCAAACCGAAAAAAAATCAGTAGTGGTGCCTGATTCAACGATGGTTTTCGAGGAAAAAAAGAACGTCGATCTGAATGCGGTAAAACCGCCAAAGCTTTCAGAAATGTATAAATACGACAACGTCGATGAAGCAAAATATGAAAAGACCCTGAATTTGCAAATTGCAGAACTTTACAAGCTTACTCAAAAATTCAAAAATAGTGGCAATCGCGGTGAGCTTTGGCTAAGACTTGCAGAGCTTTATCTTGAAAAAGCCAATATCATTGATCGTCGTAAACAAGATGAGTTCGATCAGAAATTAAGAGAGTTTCAAGCGGGCAAAACAAAAGTAAAGCCGGCCCTTGATGTGGCTGAAGCAAAAGATTTTAATCGGAAATCAATTCAACTATATGAATGGTTCATTAAAGACTTTCCTAACGATCCAAAACTTAGCCAAGCTCTCTTTTTTATGGGGTACAATAATTTTGAACTGGGTAATACACAGGTCGGAAGTCAGTATTACGATCAATTGACCACTAAATTTCCGAAAAGTCAGTACGCCGGAGAAGCCCATTTTGCTATAGGTGAAGGCTATTTCGAAAAAGAAAGCTGGTCTAACGCATATAAAGAGTATTCCTTCTTGATCAAAGAAAATACGCACAATTTGCATACCATCGCCATGTATAAAGCGGCCTGGTGCCTGTTTCGGGTAGGCAAAACCGAAGAAGGTGTTAAGTATTTAGATTACATTATTAAATCAAGCCGTTTTGCAAAACAAAGTGGAACCACTGGCGGCCGTAAAATAAATATGGCCCGTTTAGAAAATGAATCTATTAAAGATCTAGTCGTGTTTTTTGCCGATATCGGCGACACAAAACGCGCTCTGACTTATTTCCGTACTTTAAATACGAAAGAATCAAAAGATGCGATTGAAAAATTGGCTTATTATTACTCAAATAAAGGCAATAACGTTGAATCGCGTGAAGTTTTCAAATATTTGATTGCACAAGAGCCTAATTCAAAAAAGGCCTTTGAGTATCAATACCAGATTGTGCAGAATTATTTCGTCACAAAAAATTCACCTGAGTTTAAGCTTGAACTGTATCGATGGATCATAAACTACAATTCAAAATCAGCTTGGACCGCCGCCAACAAAGGCGATGAAGCCTTTATGAGTAAGAGTATCCAGCTACGAGAACAAACGCTGAGAAATTACATCCTGCAACAACATCAGACAGCTCAGAATTCCCGAGCGGCTTTTTCGCGACAATCAGCAGATGAAGGCTACAAACTTTACTTTCAAGAGTTTTCAAATTTGCCGCAGGTCGGAGATATGCATTTTTTCTACGGAGAATTGTTGTACGACATGGGGCAATTCGGCGAAGCTGCAGTTGAATACACGGCCGTCGTAAACGGAACTCCGAATAATCAGTACGCAGAAAGAGCTTCTCAAAATATTCTATTAGCGATCGAAAAATCATTACCGAAAGACGAAGATCTGCAAAAACGTGTGGGTAACTCGATTGAACCGATGCAGATGGATGAAAAAGTCAGTAAATTCATTACGACGGGGCTATGGTATTTAGGAAAATATCCTAAGGCCGAGCGGGCTCCTGAGATTAAATTTAGAATCGGTCGTCTATCTTACCTTTCGAATAATTTTGACCCGGCAGAAAAGCAATTTAAAGAAATTGTGCAGCAGTACCCAAAAACAAAATATTCAGAATACTCAGCCAACCTTCTGTTGGATATTTATAGCTTAAAGGGCGATTACGTTGGTCTCGAAAAAATCGGGGCTGAGCTATTGGCTGATCCAACAATTGCCAGTGGAAAAATTGGAGGAGAAATCAAAGGCGTATTAGAAAAAGCCAGTTTTAAACGAGGTCAGAATTTCGAACTGGAAAAAAAGTACCTAGAATCGGCTAACCAGTTTCAGGCTTTTGCAATCCAATATCCGAAGTCAGAACTTATGGGAGTAGCCTTTTTTAACGCCGCAGTAAATTTTGAGCGGGCAGGGCGAAATAAAGAAGCAATTGCCAACTACAAAAAAGTATTAGAGTCGAATTCGCCTTCGGTGAGTGAATTAAAGCCGAAATCAAAACGCCTTCTTGCAAAGCTGCTGCAGGACTCAGGGTATTTCGCTGAATCAGGAAAATTCTACTCTGAGATGGCAAAAGAAAATCCGAAAGATCCACTTAACGACAATTACCTTTTTAATGCCGCCCTGATGCTTGAAATCACCGGAAAAACCACAGAAGCTATTGCCGCATATCGAAACTATATGAAGGTGAGTAAGAACAAAGGCGAAAACACCGCTATTCAGTTTAAAATAGCAAACATGCAGCGTATTGCCGCAAGAAATCGTGAAGCAGTTGATAGCTATAAAGCCTATGTTGAAATGCCCGGAGCGACGGCAGACAATAAAATTGAAGCTCAATACTGGATGCATCAGCTATCTGCAAAGCGAGACAATAAAACAGACATTGAGAACACAGAGCAACGAATCAGAGGATTGCTGGCAAATGTTCCAAGTGCTAAAAAGCAGAGTTCAAATGCATACTTAGCTAAATTAAAATTGAAAATTGCGATTGATATGTTCAGGAAGTTGAAAGAAATTACAATTCCAGCTGATCCTAAGAAACAAAAAGTAGCCGTTGGTAAAAAACTTGAGAACATGAATGCGTTGAACCAACAACTGGGTGTTATCATTAAATTAGACTCTGCAGAAGAGATTGTCAGTGCCCTTGAAATTCTAGGTGAATCAAATGAACATATGGCGCTCTCCTTCGGCTCTGTTCCCGTTCCGAGCAATCTGAATCCCGATCAGAAGAAGCTCTATCTGGCCGAAATTGAAAAGATCACTTTACCCTTTACGACAAAATCAGATGAGAGTTATAAGCTTGCAGTCGAGCGGGGAATGGATCTCCAGATTTACAATGAGGCCTATTCAAATGCTTTTCGCAAAATGAACAAGAAATATCCGCAGAAATATTATGCATCCGGTGAAGTATCGAATGATAGTCAAGCCATTGACTGGGCAGGTGACAAATGAAAAAATTGATAGCCGTTCTGATTTTAAGTCTAACACTTTTTTCCTGCAGTTCTGGTTCAAAAAAGGATGACGCTTATTTATCCGAAAACAAATTGACGCCTAAAGAGGTAAAAGCTTCGGGATCAAAAACCGAGGCCAATCCTTTACCCGACAAGAAGGCAGAAGCCGCAGCGGTCAACCCAAGCGCGTTGTCCGATGCAAAACAGGCGGAGTTTGATCAAGCGATTGTTTCGGGCGATGATGAAAAGATAAGAAAAGCCAGTCAGGACATGCTTCAAATTAACTCAAAGAACTCAAAAGCGCTGAATGCTTTGGCGATGTCGCATTACAAAAAACAACAGTATGAGGCAGCTATTTTGTTGCTTAATAAAGCGCTCGGGGTCAATCCGAATGCATCAGAAGTGTATAACAATTTGGGTTTGGTAGAGCTCGCTAAAAATAACCGCAAAGAGGCCATCACAATGTTTCGTAAGTCCTTGCAGGTTAATCCTGACAACCAATTTGCAGCAGCAAATGCAGCCGCAATTTACGCGCGTGAAAAAGATTATAGTAAAGTTGTTTTCACTTTGGAAAGAGCAGTCAGTAATAACAAAGCAAGCGCCGGAACTATAAATAATTATGCGATTGCATTAGTTGCAACAGGAAAAGCCAACGAAGCCGCCAGTCTTTATGAAAAAATTCTGAAAGATAATCCTGATAACAAGAGTTATATTCTAAACTACTCGATTTTACTGATTGAAAAGCAAGCTAAATACAAAGAGGGGCTAGACTTAGTTAACAGACTAAAGTTCGTAGGAGCAGACAATGAGTCTCGTCAAGTAATAAAGGAATTGGAAATTAAGGCAAAAGCTGGTTTAAAATAGGATAACGGAGTTTTGATGATATTTTCTAGAATTTTTATCTACGCAATTTTTCCTGTAACTCTATCAGGATTATTTGTATTTGCTCAAACAGAGGCGCCTGCGCAATCAGGAGCAACTGCTGCAAAACCAAAACTTGAAAAAAGAGCAACGATTAATTTTGAAGATGAATTGGTTGAAGGCACGGCGCAAAAACCTGAATTTTTATATTTGTTTCAAAAAAAGAATTTTAATTACAAGCGCTTAATTCGATTAAGGGAGAACTTTATTCCTGAAATGAAAAGATCTGCTGAAGATATTCAACGACTTAAAGGTGGCAAATGAAAACACCTATAGTTTTCAGAGTTTATAAAAAAGATCAGATTTTCGTGGTTAAGCAATTCGTTGACGATGATCGCATTGTCATCGGAAGTGGTCCTGATGTACATATTGATTTAGGTACTGAGATTTCACCGATTCATTGCATAATCGAAAAACGTGGTGACGGTTTCTTTATTTGTGACATGGGTTCTGAAAAAGGAACGTTCAGAGATAAGAGACTAATTCTAGATGAGCCGATTCTAAACGGCGACTCTTTTCAGGTCGGTGCTTTTTCAATCGTATTTTTTATAGGTTCACAAAAAAATGCTTCAACCAATCTCAGTGCGCCTCCGCCAACGGCATTTGATCACGCACCTGAAGTTGACCCTGAGCCCGAAATGCCAAAGGTGGCCCCACCTCAACCGGTGGCCGCTAAGCCTGACGTGGTCAAGCCGGTTATGAAACCAATGGTTAAGCCAATCGTTGCACCTGTGTTAAAGGCAAAATCTAATCTCTCAGTTTGGGCGAAGCGAAGACAGCGAAATACATTCGCGCCTAAAAGTGAATTTCGCGATCTGAAAGACCACTTTAAAGTGGGCACCGGAACTTACGTTGAAGTTATCGTTTCTTGGCAGGAACGAATAGTTAATACCTATCATTTTCCTGTACATGGTAAAAAACAACTTGGAGTGAATTCAGATATTTCTGTACCGGAAGGATCCGCTCCGAAAGGCTTCACTTTATTAAATCTGGATTCTGTTGTCACAATTAACACCACTCCAGAAATGAAAGTTGAACTTTTACGTGACGGTGAGCTCAAAGTAATAAAAGAGAGCGAGCTTCGCTTGCAACAGGCTGAAGCCTGTTTTATCCAGCTAATTAATGGAATGCAATTGATCATCCGATTTGCACCGAAACCTCCAGTAATGATTTTTGAATCGCCGTTGGTGCTTGGTGCTTCTGAGTTTACCGGCCTGTTGGCTTCACTTATTATTGCTGTACTTGCCGGCTTGCTGGTTTCGGTGAACAAACCGAAAATGGACAAGATCGAAGATGTTGAGGTCTTGGCAAAAGTTGTTTTTACGAAGCCACCTGTTCAATTAACAGAGGTTGAGCTAACTGAAAAGACTCCGGTAACTCCGCAGCCAATTCCCCCAGAACCTGTTAAGCAAGCTGTAAAAATTGAAGAAAAATCTGTCGAGAACAAGACTAAAGCAAGTGACAGTGGCGGCAAAGTCGCTGAAGTTAAGCCGAAAGACACTAAGATTAAAGCTAAAATGTTCACGTCGACTAAACAAGGTGGCGCTGTCAAAACCGGTAGCACCGATGGGGCCAATGCAAAAAGTAAAGAACCGGATCCTAATAATTCGGGTTTGCTGGCCGCGTTCGGTTCAGGTGGAGCCCGCGCAAAACTTGATCAGGCTTACAGCGGAGCCGGTGAACTTCTCGGTGCCGGAGAAAAAGCTAAAGGTGCTTCTGGTTTTAGTTCAGATCGCAAAGGCGATGATTTAGGTTCTAAATTCAAAGATACCGGAGCCGGCGGAGCAGGAACTGCAACGCAAGGAATAGCCGGCGTCGGAACAAAAGGACGAAGCACCGGAATGAATGGGTACGGAAGCGGAACCGGCTTCGGAGATAAAGATAAAGTTCAGATCTCTGCAGGCGGTGGAGAAGAATCATTCGTTGGCTCGATCGATAAAGAGGCTGTCAGACGCGTTATTATGGCGGCACTTTCTCAGTTTAAGTCGTGCTACGAAAGAGAATATCGTTCAAACACCAAGCTTGAAGGAAAAGTAGTAGTCGCTTGGGAAATTCACGAACAGGGAGTGGCAAAAAACGCCCGTATCGTGATGGAAAAATCAAATATTAAGAATAAGTTAGTAGAAGAATGTGTGAGAACTAGAATGTTAGGATTGGTATTTCCAGAGCCCCCACCGGGTACCTGGGCAGATATTTCTTTCCCATTTGTGTTTCATGGACAAAAATTTTAGAGGAGGCGAATCGTGAATCCAGTAGCAGCAGTAGCAACAGTAGAAAATATGAATCCGGTAGTGAGAGCATTCAGCGAGGGCGGATTCGTCATGTACGTAATCTTAGTTATCGCAGTATTGACCTTAATACTCGTTATCGAGAGATTCATCGCTTTAAAATCTTTAAGAGTGGATAAGAAAGAGTTCTCAGACCAGATTTTTAAGATGATTATAGCCGGCGATATGCGCCAGGCCATTTCATTTTGTGACTCAAGATCAACTCCGATGTCAAACACGGTTAAATCCGGTTTGGTACAGGTGATGAATAAGCGTCCGGATGAAGAAGTTCAGGTTGCGATGGATGCATCAGTTCTTCGCGAAATGCCGAAACTCGAAGGAATGACCTCATTCTTAGCAGTACTCGGAAACATCGCCGTTCTTGCCGGGCTATTAGGAACAATTATCGGTATGATCGGCTCATTCCGAGCGGTATCACAAGCTGACCCCGCTACTAAAGCGGCGTTATTGTCAGACGGTATTTCGCATGCCTTGAATTGTACCGGCTTCGGTCTGACCGTAGCGATCGCTGCAATCCTATTTTATGGTTTGTTTCAGCATATGATTCAAAAATCTGAAAACGAATTGTTAGAAACAAGTATGACATTAATGAATACCGTTGCTTCAAATCGCGACAAGTTACGAGATTAATTTTAAGTTAACTTTAGAAGAAAGTAGTTATGGCACAAATATCAACATCATCAAAAGGACGAAACACTAACGTAGACTTGAACCTCGTTCCGTTTATCGATCTGATGTCTGTTCTAATTACTTTCCTTTTAATTTCTGCAGTATGGACACAGGTTTCGATGATTCAATTAGGGGCTTCATTTTCTTCTCCCCGCGATCAAGATCAGAAAGACTTCAAGCCACCTCCGCTTGAGGATTTGGTTTTCAGACTCGACGTGGTTGCAAACGGTTACATTTTAAAAATCGGAACTGAAACCAAGCCCATTCCAAAAGTAAATAACGAATACAATGCTGCGGTTCTCTTGACCGAACTTTCCAAAGTTAAGAAAAAATATCCTGAAAAAGCCGGTATCAAAATAGCAATTTCCGACGACATTATGTACGAGCATGTTATTACCGTTATGGATGTGGGTCTTAAATCAGGATTTTCGCCCGAATTACTTACAGGGGGCCCAAACTAATGGCAATATTCAGACCCGGTCAGCGTCATCGAAACCACAATATTCTTAAACGTCGGGGCAGCAAGCGTGCTGTTACCGCCATTCTATCTCTGACCGCCATGGTGGATATGTTTACGGTTCTGGCTATTTTTCTTTTGCAGAATTACAACACGACCGGTGAAATTCTCTATATTCCGAAAGAAGTCACGCTTCCCAAAGCCAATCGGGTCGTAGATCTTAGGCCTTCTTTAGTTATCACGATTTCTCCGAAAGAATTGTTGATTGATAAGACACGGATTGCCAGTTTTGAAGAAGTAAAAGATTCAAAAGATTGGGTAATACCGGTTCTTCGTGATCAAGCCCGCATCTATCTGGAAAAGGCAAAAGCCGAACAGGAAGCCAAGTTGCAATCAAAACTTGAAAAGGTCGTCAGTAAAACACTCGGAGATGAAAGTGTCGACCTCAATGCATGGAAAAAAGTAACCATTCAGGCCGATAAGTCCATTGATTTTTTAACCTTAAAAAAAATAATGTATTCGGTATATGAAGCCGGTGGCGGCCCGATCAATTTTGCAGTTTCAAAAGAATTTAACAAGCAAGATGCGACCGCAAATACCGAAACCAAATAAGTACTCTGTTCTTTTTTTTATACTCATTGTATTTGTATTTGTTGAGGTGATTATCATGTCGCCGGGTCAACTTGAAAAAAAAAACGAAGACTTTGTTGAACCTGAAAAAATACTGACTCTCGATCCGGAAAATAAAAAAAATATTGTTGACCAGAAGATGCGCGGCATTCACATCGTTGAAAATGGCGAGAACAACAAGGGTTATAAACTCTTTGCCAGCGAAGCGGTAGGCACCGCCGACCTAAAGTGGGTTTTGAAAGCCGTCAAAGTTCAGTTTTTCAATGACAATAAGTCCAATTATTCGGTGACCGGCGATGTGGGAGAAACAGATGGCATCAGTAAAGATATCGTCATTCGCGGAAACGTGACGACAACAAGTGCAAATGGATATTCATTCAAAACCGAAACATTGCGCTATTCAGCGAAACAAAAAATTATGACTAGCGTCGACGCTGTTACAATGGAGGGCCCTTCTGATAAAACCGGTAAAGGCTTTAGATTGACCGGCGAAAAATTGCTCGTTGATTTAGCGATGAATAGGATGTCAATTCTCGATAAAATTTTGACGGTAAAAGTTATAAATGACAAAAACTTCAGATTGACTGCGGTGCGTGCCGATTTCACCAATCAAAATCAGGAAGCCGAATTTTCCGGCAACGTAAAAATGAATTTGGGAACTTTTTATGTGCAGGCGCCCTTGGCGCAGTTTCTTTATTCCGCTACGACTAAATCACTAGTAAAAATAGTGCTGAAAAAGGGAGTGGTCTTTGTCGAAGGCGACCGAAGTGGAACTTGTAACGAACTCGAAATGGATTTGGTTGAAAATAAAATGACTTTGC
>JAYVIY010000070.1:0-5374 GCA_043769795.1 Pseudobdellovibrio sp.
CTTGCACTTTCAAAGTCGATTGAATTGAACACAAATCTAGAGCCCATGTTTCTCATTGAGATAGACGTTACGTTGATGACCGAAGTTTTTCTTAATATCATTGAAAATGCTATTAAATACACACCGAAAAACGGCAAGGTTATGATTCGGTCATTTGAAACAGACACCGAAGTTTGTGTTGAAATTGAAGATAGCGGTGAAGGCATTGCGAGCGAAGACCAGGAACTTGTTTGGAAAAAATTTGTTCGTGGAAAGTCGCAGGACTATAAAACCAAGGGAACCGGACTTGGGCTCTATTTGGTTAAATATTTTATCGAATTGCACGGCGGACATATTTCGATGAAATCAATATTGAAAAAAGGCACGGCATTTCTGGTGAGGTTACCTATAGAAACCACCGAAACGAAACTATAGTTTAATTTTTTAAAAATGAGGTGAATATGATCAAGTTAAAAACCCTGATAGTTGATGATGAAGCTGAATTACGTAAGTCAGTGGTCTCAATTCTGAAAAATACAAATTTGCAGATCGAGTTCGAAATCGAAGAGGCCGGTAACGGACGTGAAGCCCTTGAACGCGTTAAGGCCCATCCTTTCGATCTGATTCTTATGGACGTGAGAATGCCCGAATTGAACGGTTTAGAAGCATTGAAAGAAATAAAAGAGCATGATCCTCGAACGTTTGTAGTTATCATGACGGCCCATTCGAATCTGAATGATGCGGTCGTGGCGATCAAAGAAGGAGCCTATGATTACGTAGAAAAGCCAGTGAGCCCTGAAAAACTCACCGACATCGTAAAGAAAAGTCTTGAAGCTCATGATATGATTACGAACCTGAGCGCTTCTAACCCGATTTTTGACGATGATATTGAAAGTGAAATTGTCGGCAATAACTCTAAAATGAAAGAAGTATTCAGTCTTATTTACAAACTCTGCAAAGTCGAAACGACTGTCCTCATCCGTGGTGAAAATGGAACCGGAAAAGAACTGGTTGCCAGAGCCATACATTTCAATTCGCCACGCAAAAGTGGCGCCTTTGTTGCCATTAACTGCGGTGCAATTCCGGAGAATCTAATGGAAAGCGAATTCTTCGGACATGAAAAAGGCGCTTTCACCGGCGCGATCGAAAGGAAAATCGGAAAATTTCAACTGGCCAATAACGGCACTTTGTTTTTGGATGAAATCGGCGAGCTAAAACCTGAAATGCAGGTTAAAATATTACGCGCACTCCAGGAGAAAAAATTTACTCCGGTAGGCAGTAACCGCGAAGTTAAAACCAATGCTCGAATTATTGCAGCCACTAACCGTAACCTTGAAAAAATGATGGAGACCGGAGAATTCCGGGAAGATCTTTTTTACCGACTTAATGTAATGCCGATTTTTCTACCGCCTCTGCGTGATCGTCCGGATGATATTCCGGTGCTTGCAGTCAGTTTCTTACAAAAATTTTCTAAAGAGCATAATAAAAATATCAGCAGTATTGATCCGGATTGCCTTGATCTAATGAAAAAATACCGCTGGCCCGGGAACATCCGTGAACTTGAAAATATAATTGAACGGGCCTTCATAGTGGAATCGTCAACGACCATGACAAAATCAAGCTTGCCTGATCAGATCAGAAACGATCTGACCCGACCGGTGCCTAATGCGGCGGAAGCTATTTCAGAAAAAATGCAGAGCAATGAACCATTGAATTTCGAGATATTCAAAGAGCAGGCAGAAAAAGAGTTTATTATGAACGCCTTGAAAGCGAACAAGGGTAAAATAAATCAAACCGTGGCTCAGGCGAATATTCCAAAAAATACTTTGCTGCGTAAAATCAGAAAATATGCAATTAACGTCAAGGACTTCAGTTAACTAAGACTGAAGCAGTTTAACGGCCTGTAGGTAAACTTCCGTGGCCGTTATAGAAATCATGCAATTGTGATGTTTGAGTGGACACTCATTGTGTCCGTGTCTTCCGCAGGGACGGCAACTGAGTTCCTTATTTTCAATCACTCGAGAGTTATTACTCCAAGGCCTGAATCCCTGCCTCAATGTGGTCGGACCGAAAATTGAAATAACCGGAGTATTGTTATAGGCCGCCATATGCGTAGGTGCACTATCATTGGCAATAACCAGATCGTAATCTGCTAATGCAGTCAGAGTCTCAGAAACCGAAAATTTTCCGGCCAGCACATTGGCCTGAATGGCTTTTACTGCAATTTCTTCGCATAATTTTTTTTCTGATTCTGCACCCATCAGATCAACCTGATAATTATCGGCAGTTAACAACCGGGCCAGTTCAGTGAAGCCGTCTTGAGTCCATTTTTTAGTGGCCCAAACACTTCCAGGAAAGATTGCAATTTTTTTCTTTAGTGAGGGCTTCTTCGCAGTTACGGGTTTAAATGAAAAAAAATCTGGCACTTCCTTGAGATCGCTTGTATTTAAATATTCGAACTCCTTAGTATTCAGTTCGTGAAAAGTTTTTTCATCAGAGGTTTCTAGAATGCCGAATTGCCTTATGGCTTCGGGAGCCGCCGGTCTGAAATCGATGAGATCGTCAAAAATAAAAAAACCCACTACCGACGAAAAACCGATTTTTTTATCCGCCTTGATACGCGCACTGAAAAACGCACTGCGAATCGAGCGATGAATACAGTACAGATTTCTGACTTCGATTTGACTGATGAGACTCAGGGCCTGGCTATAGCTTTCGCTATTTGATTTTTCAATCTCAATTATTTGATCGGCGATTTTCTGTTGAATTAAAAATTGGCCCAGACCCTTTTTACATAGGACGATCAGAGGCTCTTCGGGAAGAATATTTTTGATGCGTCTTAATGTCGGCACGGCTAAAATCAGATCGCCCAAAAAAGCGGTTTGAATGACCAGATTTGACTTTGGCACGCTCAGTGACCGTCTCTGATTTCGACCACTTCAGAAAGCAAAGATCCCACCGGAAGTTTGAATTCGATACGCAACACGAACTTGCGGTCATCGTCAGAAATCCACATGTAAAAATCGGAAGCTTTCGCAAGATTTCCTCTGGCTGTAACTTCGGCCTTCAGTTTTATTGCATCGAATTCGCCGGCCTCAGTCGTGATTTTTTCTTTTTCCAGCACTTTTGCTTTGAAAACTACATTCTTTTCGTCATCGGCCACGCGGAAACTGTATTCTTTATCTGTCCGCCACCTGAACACGCGCATATAAAAAATGGCACTAAATGGGTTCTGCGAAAAAGGAAGAATGGCCCAGTTTAATTTTTTTTCCTGGTGTCCGCCTTTTTCAGTGTAGCGGTGTTCCCAATAGTCGGCTCTCAGGTTTTCAAAATCAAAATAGGATCTGGCTTCTTTGACCTGATTAGAATCACGAATATCCAGTTTGTAAGCGCCGGGCTCAAGAGTTTCATAGTCAACATAGGTTTGAATCTGATCATCAACCGCAAATACTCTTGTAAAGAAAGAGCTGGATTTAAGGTCCATAAAAAAATTATAGTTTTTTCTTCCATTTAAGCTGGCAAACGGCTTAACAATGAAACTAATGGTTCCGGCATTAGCGCCAAGATAACTTACTCGGTGAACTACTTTTTCACCCACTTTAAAGGGATCTATTGTCGGGCGACGATGATTATCGAAGCCCTCGGAATCTTCAACTTCGGGCTGGCGCTTAAGAACCACCACGGCTTCGTTCTTTTTTTGTTTTTTTGCTTTCTTTGATTTCAAAGGGGGCGGAACAACTGAAACAGGCGCAGTCACTTCAGGCTGTGGCTGGACTTTCACCGAATTTGGTATTTCGTCTTTGGTTTCTTCAATTTCGACGATTTTAACTTTTTTTTCAAATTCATCAATTTTAAATTCTTCCTTTTTCTTTTCGTACCTAAGCAAACTAGAACAGGAAACGAAAAATAAACAAAAAAGACTTAACATCAGAGCTTTGATCATTCGTAAGTCTTCCATCGTTTATGCACCCACATCCAGTGCTCCGGATGTTTTGAAATAATTCTTTCGAGGGTCTTATTGAACTTATTCGTTACCACCTCGTTAGTTTCACTTAGTTCTGCACTCAAATCAATTGCTTCATCAATGCAAATATGAAGCTTTTGATTTGCATCCCAGTAGGTGTATAGCGGATAAACCGGTTTACGCGTTTTCTTTGCAAAGAGGGCTAGACCATAGGCCGTACCGGTTTTAACGCCGTAAAAAAGAGTTTCGAGGCCATAGGGACGACCCATAAACTGATCGAGTACGAAAACCACACCTCGTTTTTTCTTAAGCGCAGCGAGAATATCAAAGGCATTATTTTTAGCATGGGCATCGATAAAATGGGTTTTGGACTTCTCACGGAGTCCGTACCAAAACGCATCTAAAAACTGATTTGAAAACCTTTTGCTGATTAAAGTCAGAGGTTTAATCCGCGAACTGACAATGGCTCCGGCAAGATCTCCGCTCCCTAAATGCAATGACATAAAAAATACGCCGCTGTCGCATTTGCGAATTTGTTCTATTTGCGCCTGACCTTCAAAAATTACATTCTCGTCGATCCACAATTCTGACAAACTCGGAATTCGCATCACATCGGCAAAACTACGGCTGAGTGCAATCATTGATTTTTTGGCAATATCTTTTTTTCTATCGATTGCCATGCCTGGAAAGGCCAATTCAAGATTTGAATAAATCACGTCTTTTCTAAGCCGAAGGATGTCGATCCACAGAAAGGCTAAGGCTCTTGCAAAAATGAGATTGCATGACCACGGTAGGTGCGCCCAAAAGAGGGACGCCAGTCGACTAAAGAGTCTGCCTAATTTTCTCAAGCAAAACCTCCTTTTCATTGGCTTCCATAGTTAGTTTATGAAAGGCCACGACAATGCACTCTTTAAGTGGTTGGTAATTTATCTTAATATAGTCTTTCTCCGTGCAAACTAATTTCAGATCATCATGCATAGCTCGGAGCTTTAGGTATTTTTCTAACAGCTCTTTTTGAGAAGCTAATGAGTATTGAAAATGATCAGGGAAAAAAGTTTTTTTCAGAATGTTAAAACCCTGTTGCACTAAATCCTGACAAAAAGTTTCAGGGCGCCCCAGGCCGCAGAAGACAAACAAGGGGCGGCCTTTGTCGATCTTCAATGTGGTCATCATTGAAGATTTAAATATACTATTTTTAAGTTCAGGAGCCAATTGAAGAATTGCCTTTTCAAGCTCTTTCACGGCGGTTGAACTGGTAAGATTTATCTTTGTGATAACAATGGCATGAGCTCGCCTGAGATTGCGACGAGGCTCTCTCAGGTAATTGTTCAATCCTTCGGTTGCGTCGAGCAATAACACATCAAAATTTCTTTTGAGTCGACGATGACTAAATCCATCATCAATAAGGATTATATCCGGTTGATTAATACT
>JAYVIY010000071.1:0-5362 GCA_043769795.1 Pseudobdellovibrio sp.
CCTTCCAAAGACATCGCTGCTGTTTTTAAGTCAGCATCGATTCAAGACCGTCTTTATATTGAAAAACAGATCTTAGAATACACTGCGACGATTTTGCGAGTTCCGCCAATGCAGGCTCTTTCACAGCATCAGATACTAGCACAGGATATTTTAGATCTTTCAGAAAAAGACACCACAGATCAGGAAAAACGCGTACTGCTGATCTGGGCCGATATGATCGAAAAAAAGACCCTTCGGAATAACATTGAACTGATGATCAACAACCTCAAAAACAGTTCTACGTCTATCGGTGAAAAAATAAAAAGCACGCCGCAAATTTATATCAACTATGCGCAAGAAACCTTAGCTTCTTCAATTGAGGCCGTTGTAAAAATGCGCGGGCTTACTGCAGAATCTCGACAAAACAGCTACCTGGAGTGGTCAAATCTGTCAGAAAAAATGCTGAGTAAAATAAACCTTTCGCCTTCGTCTATTGATCATGTACTAGAGTTCTCAGGTAGCCGTTGGTTAAAGACGGAAAAAGCGGAATCTCTTATTGATGGTCCGGCCTCATTTGCAAAAAGAGAATTGCTAATGAGCCAGGCTAAAAATTCAATTAATATTTTAACTTGGTCTGTTTACGACGACGTAACCGGTACCCGATTGGCCGACCTACTGATTCCACTCAAAAAAAAGAACAAAAATCTAAAAATTCGGATCATCGTAGATGGCCAAGTGGCATTGGGGGCGGGCAGAAATGCACAATTAAAGCGTATGCAAGAAGCCGGTGTTGAAGTCGTTCACTGGTTCAGCGCAAAAAATTCGTACATGGGTCAGCATCGTAAAATGATCATTGTTGATAACTTACACCTGATTGCCGGTGGTTTAAACTATGGCGACGTTTACAGTCACCAAAACCCGGATTTAAAAGTTGCACGCTGGAGAGATACCGACATCTATTTAAAGGGTGCCGGAGCCGAAGAAGGTCAGCAACTGTTCACGAAAATATGGAACGACCAACTGACAGAACAAAAGACTCTGAGTTACGCAAAAATGCGGGTTTTAAATACGCGCTCAGAACAGAATGGTACGGGAATTGACATCAGCATTATTGATAACGACATTCGTATAAGCAAAGAAGGCTCAAACATAATGATGACAATTTTGAAAGCCATACGAGGGGCCCAACACAGCGTAGACATTCAAAATGCGTATATCATTTTATTTCCCGCCCTTAAAACTGAAATTCAAAGTGCGATAAGTCGGGGAGTAAAAGTACGGATTCTAACCAACTCCGGACAGAGTGTGGACGAACCCATTGTTTCAATTCCGATTCTTAGAAGTGTGCTCGAGTTCGTAAAAATGGGTGCACAAGTTTTTGTTAAAAAGGGTGCCACTTTGCATTCTAAGTTGATCGTCGTTGATTCAGAACTATCGATGATAATGAGTTATAACCTGCATCCGAGATCTGAGCGGGTTGAAGGTGAAATGGCTGTCGTTGTAAAAGACGCTGCATTCGCTAAGTCGTTGTTAGAAGTATATAAAAGTGATATTTCCGAAGAAAAAGCACAGGCAATTATCAATCAGAATGATTTAGTTTTACCAAACAGTCCGGTTAGTGTGCCGTCTTTGCGTTTATTTTTTGATATGCTGTAAACCTAGAACTCTAAAACGATTGGTTTGTCGTCGGTAGCTTCTGCCGAAGCAGGTGCTCGGGTAAATTCTGCTGACTTTGTTTCGCCTGTTGTATTTTTAAACTCGACTCTTTTCAAAACCCATTGGCGCGGCCATTCGTCTGAAGAATTTTTAAAAGAAACCACACCGTTAAAGCCATCAAAATTATATTCGGCATCGCGCGGTTTTTCATTCAAGATTTTTGTAATCGCAAGGTTGATCGATGCAATTTCTGCGGGGTCCTGGCCTTCGGTGCATGGAGCGGTGATTTTCATTTGCGGCGCCTCTCCGGCGACAGACACGCCTTCGGCTAAAAATTCAATGCTAATAGTTGAATATGTTTTGCAAAGTGCCGATGAAAAACCAGAAAACAGAATAGCTTTCTTTCCATCTATTGTAGGAGTTACTTTTATCTTTTTCTGTAACTGAATGCGGATCTGCTCAGAAGATAAATTTGCTATTTGATAAACTTTTCCATTTAGGGCGGCAGGGTCGCGACTGACCGCATTTTTTTCGACAATTTTAAAATAAGTTGCCAGCGTGATACCGAAACAAAGAACAAATAATCCCGCACTTTTAATATTGGAAACCATCGACTTAACCTCTTGTTAATAACTATATGCTACCACAACTGGCTTTTGTGTAGTTCTTAAAATCGATATTCATGTCTTTGGCCTCTAGACCTATAGCCAGTAAGCCAAGCTTTGCCGACCAACCATAGACATTTTCGCGGGGACACTGACTTCGTTTATCATACAAATCGGTGACGCATAATTTTTTATAAACTGCACCCGGGCTATTTAAACTTTCTGTTGATGATTTTTCCGCGTGGGTGCGTAAAAAACCACCCGCGAGCTCACAACCTATCATGTAGATTACAGGTTCTGCAGAGGCTTTGTCAGAGGTGACCACAGACGGTATGCCTTCCTGAATGATAACCTGTTCAATAGATTTTCCACCTTTTGCCGCTTTCATCTTTTTTCTTGCGTTGTAAGTCCATTCTTTTATTTCGTTTGCTGAATTGACTTTGATAACGCCCAAGCCATAAGTGCCGGAATTATTTTTTACGAAGCAAAACGGATCTTGAGAGATTTTTTCAGCGGCATATTTTACCTTAAGCTGCCCCAGAAATTGGTCAACCTGAGCAGCCAAATGATCTCGACTGGCATCGCTGTTAATATCGAACTCTGAAAATTCTTCGGTTTCAACTCGCAATAAGAACGGATCAACTTTAATAGTAGCTGCGAATTCGTTAACCAAAGAATTATAATTTTTAAAATACCGCGACTTCTTTCGCTGGTACCAACCCAACTCTCGGGGCGGGTTCATTGGTGTGGTCAACTTTGCGGCCCAGTCTTCAAGAGAAAGTGAAAAATCGTTATTACTGATTATCAGATCTGGCTGAAACTCTTTAACCCAATTTGAATCTTGATAGCCACTGCCGAAGTTCAGTTTGCGCCCAGTTATCGATTCTAAAGTTAACACTTCGGGTAGATCCTTAGGAAAAGCTAACCGAACTTCAAAACCGGCTTGCGTTAGTAGATCGGCGATCGTGCCTACATTTTCGAGATAATAGGCATTTTTGGTGTGCTCTTCGGTGATCATCATGATTTTTTTAACATTGAATTTATAATGGGTCTGAATGTATTTTTTAAAGAGGTCCACTGAAGTTTCTTTGTCAGTCGGACAGATATTATTAAAACCCGCAGGGTAAATGTTGGCATCAACATTGGTTATCTTGTAACCCGAATCACGAATGTCGTAACTTGAATAAATCGGATAAGCCAATGTGCGGGTGTAGTCTTGAAACCATTTCTGCAGGTCGGCGTAATTGAGACAGATTTGATTATGCAAGTGGGCTTGAATGTTCAGTTCGTTTGTTGGGTTCATCTGAGAAAACTTTCGATTAAAAATTTTTGTTTGGGTTCTGAATAGCTTAGAAAACGCGTTAAAGTATCTAAATTGGTATCATTCGAATCAATTTTGTATTGATCAAATTTTCGCAATTGATCAAGAAGTGAAATTGATAATTTCCTTTTAAACTCTGGCGAAAGCGTATTGCGTTTGAGCAAACCGAAAAAGTGCTCATAACTTTTTATTAAATGATCGGTCAGCTGTTCATTTTCCGGTGATAGACGGCTTTCCATTACGAAAACAAAGTATTTCTGAACTTCTCCGAGAAACATCAGTTCTTCGAGCAAACGATGATCATAAGTTAAGTCGGTTGTTTCAATGAGGTTTTCAAAAATTTCATCCAGACTTAGGTTTTCGTTACGATAAGCTTCGTCGAGTTCTTTTTTTATTTCGCGGGCCTGATATAAATTTGTTACTCGGAAATTGTTTTTCATCTGAGAAAATTTGATTTTATTGATTGAGATTGTGCTCGTTTTTCGAATCGCAAGTTCATCGAGGGCCAGCAGAGCCTTTTCGGATTCATCATTTTTTTCGTAAATCTTTACTAGGCGCCAGAGCGACTGATCATATATTTGATCGAAATTTCCGGAAACATTTCGGCTTAGTCTGAAATAAAGAGGTTTGGCCAAATTAAAATCGTTATTTTTATAATAGTTTTCTGCAGTGGAAAACATTTGCAAGCGTTCAGAATTAAACGGTGTGATCGGGGCTTTTTCTTTTAAAGAAACACAGCCGACTAAAAATAGGCTAGTCGATAAGAGAAATGCGATCGAAATTTTTTTGTAAGCCGTTAACATCTTCACTATTTTGTCTTAACTCCAAGCATTTGTACACTTTTAGACTGCTTTTAAACTGGTTCAGTCGACCTTGTAAGTCATTTTCAAGACTTTCATAGTACTTTATCAAATCAATTACCCGGGCCGATTTCGCCGATCTTTCTGAGTGAATCCAAGCTGGAATTCGGTTGATGATAACACTGGTAAGACGATAACCTTGTTTCTGAATTTCACGGCTTAACTTTTGAGCTTCAGTAATCCGTGAGCTGTCCAGTGCCGTGACCAAAATAAACTCAGTTTCGGCAGAAACTAACAAGCGATGGCAGTTCATCACATATTGCTCTAGAGGCCCTTGCCACTTCTGAATGGCCTGAAAAAAGGCTGAAAGTTCTTTCATAAATAGCGATCCGGTCAGTGTCTCAAGTACTCTAAGCACTTGCGTCGTGCCTAAACTTAATATTCTTTTAAAGACACCTTTTTTTTCAACGTCAGACTGTCGAAACCAGCTGGCGACTCCTTCATTAAACAAGGCCGCAATTTTTTCCGGTGCCCGTAAAAAGCTCCACGTATGTTGTGACGGAGGCGTATCAAGAATAACAAGATCGTAATCGCCCGACGAGACAAACCGAAACAAACTGATGAGCGAAGTGAACTCTTGAGATCCACTCAGGCGTCCAGACAGCTGTTGATAAAGACGATTTCGCAAAAGTCCTTCTATATCGGCTCTGCCAGAGGCATTGCGAACAAACCACTCAAAGGTTTTTTTATGATCAATAACACAAGACCAGAGTTCACCTTTTGCAGAGGAGGCTAATTTGACCCGGTGAATTTCACCATCTGTGGTAATACCTAGCGCTTGAGCTAATCTTTGGGAGGGGTCGATAGTTAGGACTAATATTTTTTTGCCTGCATTGGCAAACCCAGTACCCAAAGAAGCGGCTATCGTGGTTTTTCCGACGCCGCCCGAACCTATACAGATCAATGTTTTGGTCGTTGGTAAAATTTCGATCATCGGGCTG
>JAYVIY010000072.1:0-1947 GCA_043769795.1 Pseudobdellovibrio sp.
GTCTGTGAATATTTAAAAGAGCCGCTTGAGCTTTTTACTTCTGAAAAAGTGACGATGTGTATTCTTTCGAATCTGGTCGATTCAAAATTAACCCGCGTCACCGTCACACTCGACACAATCGAAGAATCGCTTGCAGAAAAAATTGAAGAAGCCTCAAGATTTGCTGAATTAGACCCTTACCGGGCGGCTACAAATAATAAAGGGGTTTTAAACGGAATCGATCCCATTTTAATTGCGACTGGTAACGATTGGCGGGCCGTTGAAGCCGGCATTCATGCCTATGCTTCAAAAGACGGACAATATCGTTCGATTACCCGCTGGAGAAAAGTCGATAAAAAATTAGTTGGAGTTTTCGAAGCACCCGTGGTTGTTGGGACTGTAGGTGGTGTTACAAACCTGCATCCGTCGGCAAAAATATCAATGAAAATGTTAGGTGTGCAATCCGCAAGCGAATTGTCATGCATTGTGGCGGCGGTGGGCTTAGTTCAAAACTTAGGTGCACTGCGGGCGCTGACCACTGTGGGTATTATTGAGGGGCATATGAAGCTTCATATCAAGAATTTGTCTTTGGGCGCAGGTGCTACCGATACTGAAATGCCTTTTGTTGTAAAACAGCTCGAAGAAATTTTGACCTTAAAGAAGCGCATTTCGCTTTCGAATGCGATCGAGGTTCTAAAAGACCTGAGAAAACAAGCAAATCCCTAAAATGAAATTTGAAGTACCTGGTAAAACCTATTTAGTCGGTGAGTATTCGGTTTTGCTCGGAGGCTCGGCCATCGGCCTTGCAACAAATCCTTGCTTCGAAATAAATTATGACCCGAATTCAAAAAAAAACGAGCAAGTACAGTTTCATCCTGAAAGTCCGGCAGCACTTTACTTGGCGCAGTATCAGAAAACAATTAGGGCCACAATAAAAGATCCCTATATTCAGGGTGGATTTGGAAGGTCTACTGCGGAGTATTGGAGTGCCATTGTTCCGGATCTTCTCAAGAAGGAACTCAGCTTTAATGATATTCTTACTGAATATAAGAAGCTTCACAGTGGTAGCGGAATTGATCTGGCATTTCAGTACTTTGGAAATATCTGCTTAGCAGATCCCTTAATTCAGTTTTATCAGACTTTTAATTGGCACTTTGAGAATCTTGATTTTTTCATTATTTCCACCGGCAAAAAAATAGCCACCCATGACCATTTGAAAAACCTAGATTTGAAAATTCTGAAAGACCTCCCGGTTCTATCAAATCGAATTACACAGGTTTTTGCGGAAAATAAAGAGTTTGAGTTTTTGTCTTTGATGAAACAGTGGTGTGCCAAATTGCAGGAGCTCGGACTAACTCACCCAAATTCAATAGAACTCCGGGGCTTACTTGAATCCTGTGATTCAATAAAACTAGCAAAACCCTCTGGCGCACTGGGCGCCGACGTAATTATAGTATTCTTTGCAAAATCGCATCGTGAAACCGTTAAGAATTTTTTATTTCAGAATAATATTCAGATGCAGGCCCACTCAAATGATTTGGCTATCGGAATTTCTTCGCAGTTGGATGCGCTGAGAGCGGAATACTTAAAGAGCGAGCAAGATGCACTTGCTGGTCAGGTTCGGTAGTCATGGATCAATGGCATACAGCTTCGGCCCCGTCCAACATTGCCTTGATTAAATACATGGGTAAAAGCGATAGTGCTAATAATAAACCTGCTAACTCTTCAATTTCTTATACCCTTGAAAAATTAAAAACTTTTGTACGGATCAAAATTGATAA
This sequence comes from Pseudobdellovibrio sp., assembly GCA_043769795.1. Taxonomy (GTDB): domain Bacteria; phylum Bdellovibrionota; class Bdellovibrionia; order Bdellovibrionales; family Bdellovibrionaceae; genus Pseudobdellovibrio. The sequence goes on from JAYVIY010000072.1 coordinate 1,761, forward strand.
CAAATTGTCTCAGGATGTCTGGTCTAATTTTGAAAGAAATGATTTGAGAGCATTAAAGCTCAGCGAAAAAGGCCAAAAAAAGTTTTTAGCCCATTTTTCTTTTTTGAAGCAGGAATTAGGCATAAATGGTTTTTTTGAAATTCAATCAGCAAATAATTTCCCCTCAGATTGCGGGCTGGCTAGTTCA
>JAYVIY010000073.1:0-13524 GCA_043769795.1 Pseudobdellovibrio sp.
CAAAGAAAATACCTGAGGCGGTCGTTGAAACAAAGCCTCTTGTTAAGACTAAACCGGTTGAAGTAAAAACCGAACTTAAAGAAGAAGGCGGTCTCTTTAGGGGTACTTTAGTGGTTAAAGATTTAAAAGGTTCTAATGAAAAACTCATCGCGAAGATGCTCGCACTCGGTGCTAAAAAAGCCGGTGAAGTAGAATTGGGTTGGCTTAAGTCAAACAATCTGGCCTATTATCACTTTATTGTTTCTGACCAGAACATGGACCAGACCAAAGCGTATCTCTCTGAGCTCGGCACTTTGAAAATCAGATTTGAGTCGCATCCCCGCCTTATTCCCGCAGGAAGCAGAAGATTTATCATCGAAGTAAAAGGAAATTAGTGATTAAGCGAACGAAGGTCAAGTATGCTTCGTTACGATCGATACTAATAGGCTGGTTTATAGTTTTTTCTATACTGCCGCTTGCACTGGTGTCGTGGTACTCGCTTGCTAAGTTTCAACAGGCCATTGAAAGCGAACAGCTCCAGCGCCTCAAGGCCAATGGTCGCGAGATTGACGTAATTATTTCTGATTTTCAAAATCAGCTATTAAAAAATCGTCAGGTTTTCGCGAATAGCCCCCAGTTCACCTATAATCTGGCCATTTCCGATCTGAACGGCCTGAAAGACATTTCCACCGAATGGCTGAGTAATAATGTTGTTTCGTCTTTGGCCATTTACAATCGAGCAGGGCGTAGATTGATGAGAGCTTCGAAAAACGAAGTTAATGCAATTGTCATCACACAGCCCACTGATGAAAGTACAAACCTGAGTGAACAGCATCTTGCTCATTTGACTGACAAGAAAGACATGGGTCTTGTTTCAAAAGATCCGATCATCGGGTTTGAGTTGATTCTTTTTTCTAAAATTAATTCTGGAACCGGAAAAGTGATCGGTTACATTGAGCAGAAGATCAATCTTAAGATCGAATTTCTGAATAACATCAAGAAAAAGTTGAAAACCGAGATCCTCTTGATTAATGATAGCAGACAAATCGTGGCCGCAACATTACCTATCGATTCACAGTTGACCCGTCAAATAATGGAGACCCGCGAGGTTTCTCCCGGCACTGAACTTGTCCTCGATATTAAGAATAAAGAAAATTACTACGTGTTTATGATGTATCCGATTATTTGGGACACCTCCAGCATAAATGTGGCAATCGGAACCAGTAAAAAAGAACTTCAAAGTGTTATTAATAATGTGAACGCGGCTTTTCTCGGTGTTATCAGTCTGGTTATTCTTTTTCTTATCGTGACCATTTTAATCAGTACTTCGCTTTTACTCAAACCCATTAACGAACTGATAGAAGGGCTGCGGGCGTTTGAAAAAACCGACAATCTGGTGCAGTTGGCGGTCAAAAACAAAACCGAAATCGGACTGTTGACGGCCACATTTAATCAGATGAGTTTTAAAATCTTCAAAGCCCGAAATGATCTGAAAAATAAAATTAAGGAGCTTGAAAAGTCCAACAGCAACTTAAAAGAAGCCCAGACGAAACTGGTTCACTCCGCAAAAATGACTAGCCTCGGGCAGTTGGTGGCAGGGGTGGCGCATGAATTAAATAACCCAATTGGTTTTATATATAGCAATACCACACATCTGAAAGACTACTCTGAAAAGTTATTTCAAATTATTGAAGAGATCGAAAAAAATCCTGAACAGGCTCGAAAAATCAAAGACGAATTTGAATTTGATTATATTAAAACTGACCTGCCACTATTGATAAAATCCTGCCAGGATGGCGCTCAACGCACTCGTGACATCGTCATCGGACTTAGAAATTTTTCTCGTCTGGAAGAGTCGCAACTGAAAGAAATCGATCTACGGGAAGCATTAGACACGACGCTGGATCTTTTGCAGGGAGAAATAAAAAACCGCATCAGCGTTCATCGGCAATATGATAATCTGCCGCCGGTTCTCTGTTATGCTTCGCAGATCAATCAGGTGTTGATGAATCTTTTGTCGAATGCGGTTCACGCCATCGCCGGAAACGGCAAAATTTGGATTTCGACCAACTTACTGAAAGCCTCTGCTCATTCGCAGGGACGGGTGCAGATTTCCATTCAGGATACCGGGTCAGGAATGAGTCCGGACGTTGTCGATAAAATATTTGAACCTTTTTTTACCACAAAGGACGTCGGGCAAGGCACCGGTTTGGGTCTTAGTATTTCATACGGAATTATTCAAAACCATGGCGGCGACATTCAGGTCAGGTCTGAAAAAGGCGTCGGCACCGAATTCATCATCAGCATTCCTCTTGCGCAAAAGAAAGTAAAGAACGTCTCAAAATGATACGTTTCTAAATCTCCAGTATTAATTTTGTAGCGGATTGTACCGATAACGTTAGTGTGAAAAAGCTTAACTCGCTTTTAAATTTATTGATTTTGATTTTAGTTGTTTCGCTCGGCGGAGCCTACTTCTATTTTAAGAATTCAAAAGATGTCCGAAATCCGGCAAAAGAGCAGGGGCCCGAACTCAGTTCGCAGGAACTCGATTTGATTGTAAATAAATACATCAAGACCACGAATATGGAAGCTCTTAAAACAAAAATCATGGCTGAAAAATTCATAATTGAAACCCGAGCAAAGCTCGCCGAAATAGAGCGGCAAAAGCGGTTAAAGCAAGATAAAGAAAATGCTGAAATTCCGAAAGACCGGCAAATTTCTAAAGACAACTATTCGGCGCAGTCAAATGCCGAAATACTGAATGCCAGAATGAAAGAAAAAGCTGTTCAGGATCGTGAAGACGAGATCGAAAAAAAAGAATACGCCCGTCAGTGGATACTCAATGCTAAAAATGCCGGCTATTTGCTCGAGCTCTCACCTGAGCTTGAAGTCATTAGATACACTCCGATTCGAAAACCCTCGCAACAAGACGATTCTGTCGAATCAAACCCGGCCGACTAAGCGCTATCAGATAAGTCTATTTTCCTTAAAACTGAAATAGTTTTTATCTGTAAAAATGATGTGATCAAGTATAGGAACGGCGATAATTTTAGAAATCCGAACAAGTTTCTTTGTCAGTGCTATGTCTTCTGGCGTGGGTGATGGATTTAGGCTCGGATGATTGTGCGCAATTATAACGGCGTAGGCGTTGGCTGCCAGCGCCTCTCGAAAGAGGTCCCGAGGGTGAACTAAGCAGAAATTCAGGGTGCCCCTGAAAAGAAGCTTCGGGCTCTGAGCCTCAAGGCAGGTATTGAGGGTGATTAGCCAGAATTCTTCGCACAATCCATTGAAATGAGTTTTAAGCAGATTAAACGCCAACTGGCTGTTGTAGATTTGCGACATGTTGGTGTTTGTTGCAATGCGGATGTACGGGTCTAATGGTATGGATTTATATTGCACTTCATAAATCGGATCAATGGTTGCTTTTCGTTTGCGGATAAATCGAATAAAGTAATACTTACGATCTCAAAGGAGTTCTGATGAATACTAAATTTTTAAATCTCGGTCTTGTGTTTATATCAGTTGTAGCTTTGGCCTCATGCGGTCCAAAGGCATTCGTCAAAGGACAATACGACGATGTTGCTCGCGAAAATCTGATGAATGACCAATGGTCTGAAACAGATATGCAAGTGGCAGTTAAAACAATGGTTGATTCTATGGTCAGCCATTCAGCCATTGCGAACGCAAAAAAACTGCCCACTGTAATGGTTACGGCTCTTCAGAACAAAACAAGCGAGCATATCGACACACAAAATATTATGGACATGGTACGGGTCGATTTAACAAATTCGGGAAAAGTGCAGTTTGTAGATAAAGAAGCCCGCGAAGATATCACAAACGAATACCAATATCAGAACTCAGGCGCCGTTTCGGAAGAAACAAAAAAAACACCTGGCGGTCAAATCGGAGCTGATTTTATTATTAACGGCCGACTTGATTCTATCGTACAGGAAGTCGGAAAAGATAAGTCAGTTTATTATAAATTGACTCTGAATCTGACCAATCTGAAAACAGGGGTTATCGCCTGGACGAACTATAAACAGATTAGAAAAACCTTTAAAAAGAAGAGCGTCGGACTTTAAACAAAGAGCTAATCGACGAATTTCTCATGTATAAACTGCCGATTTTTTTATGTAGCCTGTCAATTCTCACTGCCTGTGCAACACATCAAAGTCGGTTATCTCCCGCTCAACGGGATCTCCTGAGTGGTAATTGTACTCTGGCTACCAAAACACTTTCTGACCTAAGCGAAAAAAGCAGCGATGATAAATTGCTTTATTTAATGGAGTACGGCTCTGCTTTACAGATTTGCAAAGACTTCCGAACGAGCAATAAAATATTTCTAGAGGCTGATAAATTAAGTGAAAATCTTGATTACGTTTCAGCATCCAGAGTGCTGGGCGCCACTCTCTTAAATGAGGAAATGCTTCAGTACAAAGGCGACATTTTCGAGCGACTTTTTATTAACATTTCTCTGGCTCTCAATTACTTAGAATTAAATCAACCTGACGAAGCCATGGTCGAGGTCAGAAGAATCAATGAGAAATACAATAAATTCGCCAGCGAGGAAAAAAATAGTTACGAACTCAATTCGTTTGCACAGTATCTTTCAGGTCTGATCTTCGAAACCCAAAACCGCCATGACGATGCCTGTATATCATATAAAGCTGCCTATAAACTTGATTCCAGTTATCGTGATGTCGGATTAGATATGCTTTCCTCCTGTTGGCGGGCGAAACGACTTCAAGAGTTCAAAATAATGAGCGCAGAAATTAATCCCAGCTCTGATGAATTGAGTTACATTAAAAGAAAAGTAAAAAACGAAAAAATTGTTTTGTTTTTGCAAGGGTTGGGGCCCAAAAAAATGCCAAGGCCTGATAATCATTTGTATCCTTACCTGGTTCCCAGTCACAATTTGATAAAAAAATTGCGTCTGGCTTTACAGTTTGAAAACGGGGATTACAATACCGCTGAAAGTTATAGGGTATACAGTGTAGAAAAGGCGGCCATTGCCACGCAAGAAGCCGATTACAAATCTCTTGCCGCTCGCCGCTTAGGTGCCCGAATTGCTAAAGAAGTGGCCGCTGATCAAATTCGACAGAAAGATAAAACCTTAGGTAATATAGCCTGGCTTGTTATGGTCGCTTCAGAGCGCGCCGACCTCCGCAATTGGTCTTTACTCCCTGAATCAGTTCAGGTTGTTCGGGTAAATCCGATGCCGAAAACAATATTGAAAGTTGCGGGTATCAGCACTCTTGATTCTCAGGTCGAAAACTTTCCCGACATTGACCTCGCTGCAGATGAAAATAAAAAAATATATCTAATTCGAAGTATAAAATAGACAAAAAAAAACCCACAAGTCTTTGTGGGTTTTTTTAATAATCTTAAATTTAAATTATTAAGGATTAAAACTCTGATTGCTGCTTGGTAGCGGCAAATTAGGAGTTTCTTCTTCTTGGTTTGAACTAGGTAAAACAGTTGCTTTCTCAGCTACAACTTTTGAAGTTGAATCTGAATTCAATCGAGCGGCAGAAGCCACACGATTTTCTAAATTCTGTTTCAAATCGTCAGTTGATACGCGATCGACATTTACATTAACAGCGGCCTGTTTAGTCATATAATCAATCGGGAAAGCACCCAATTTAGCTAAATAACTTGAAATGCTGCCGTTACCATTTTGAATAATCTCTCGAAGAGTAAAAAGTGGAGCATATTGTGAAGCTTTTTTCTCTGATTCAAAAATGATTTGCGTTAAAGTTGCCGCAGTAATGTCATTTTTTGATTTGTTATCAATGACCATTACTTCTTCATTCGATCGGATCATTTTTGCGATGTCATCCAAAGTTACGTAACAGCTCTGTTGCGTATCGTATAATTTACGATTCTGGTAGCGCTTGATAATTTTAACTTTTGCGCTTGGCTTTATGCTTAAACTTTCCATTTGGTTCATCACGATGACCTCCCCTTATGTTGGCATTATTACTTAAGTTTTAGCTTAAAACTAAAGCTTTTAGCCTATTGATTCTGGCGCAAGTTAGCCCTGCCGCCACCCCTTGTCAAGCAGGTCAGAAGGGAATTACAGCCGATTTCAGCAGTCAAGATCAATATAGACGGCCCATAAAGAGCTAAAAGTTAGACTAAGTAATTATTTGAGTTAAAAATTATAATAAAAGCCAAGTAATTTCATACATTTACATAAACAACCCAGCTTTTTTTATCCATCCACATTGGCGGGTTCAAAATCACCACTATCAAAGTCTAGGTTTTCCAATTTTGTTCACTAATTAATCAGATTAGGACTCATGAATTCCAGGGGTACCTGCCGATAAGTTTTCTAAGGAAGCCCTCTCATGAAAAGATTCAAAATATTATTCAGCTTAGCTCTAATCTCTACATTGTTTGGATGCGCAAGTTCAAGTTACCAATTTTTTGATTCCGCTCTGGATAATAAAAATAGAGCGCCATCATCCTTTTTAATTCCCGACGCTTTTGATTCCGGAATTCCCACGATAGATCCGCTGCACAATAGAGCAGAAGCCGATTTTCTTTTTCTGAAATCAGAAATGGAATCCGGAGCAGGTAGAAACAAAGAAGCCATTGAAATGCTGAGAAGCGCACTTGTTTTTGATCCTGAGTCACCAACAATGATGCAAAGACTTGCAATTGAATATTATAAAACTTCAAAATTAAGCGACGCCACATTTTGGGCCGAAAAAGCAAGAGCGCTCGCGCCGGGGCGCCGTGACCTGACTTTATTGGTAGCTGGACTTTACACAACAACAAAGAATTTCACGAAAGCCGAAGATCTCTATAAAAATTTAATTAAAAAAGATAAAGAAGATACTGAGGCCGTACTTTATCTCGGTGCCGTCTATACCGAGCAAAAAAACTATCCGAAATCAATTGCAGTTTTCAAAAGCCTTGCGAATCACCCGGCCTACTCTTCAAAATATCTGGCGCACTACTATTTGGCGCGAGTGTACGCTGAGCAGAACAATTCTAATCAGAAAAAAGTGAAAGACGAATTGAAAATCGCGTTGTCTCTGAAGCCTGACTTTTATGAAGCGGTAACCATGCTGGGTCGTTTAATTGAAAAGGAAGAAAATTCAACGAAGGCTTATGTTTTCTTTGCCGAACATCAACGTAAATACGGACCCAATGCTAAATTGGCCGAATTGCTCTCTGGATATTACATTAGTAAAAACGAATTTGATAAAGCCTATGAACAATTAGAAATATTAGATGATTCAGGCGAAGACCAGATACAGGTTAAACTTAAAATGGCTTTAATTCTTATTGAGAAAAAAGTTTACGAAAAAGCCATAGCAAAGCTTAAAGAAATCATCGAAATGGCTCCTGAATCCGACAAAGTAAGATTCTATCTTTCTGCAGTGTACGAAGAAAAAAAAGAATATAAAAATGCCGTCGAAGAATATCTTAAAATTGCGAAAGACAGCACTTACTTTGAAGAGGCCAGGCTGCATTCGGCCTTTCTTCTTAAGCTCATGGGGGATTCTGAACAGGCCATCAGCCTGTTGAAAGAATCAATCGAAGTAAAGGTCGAAAATCCTCAGAGTTTTTTCTTAATGTCACAACTGTACGAAGAAAAGAACAATTATTCAGCAGCTTCGAGCGAAATCAAGAAAGCCATTTCAAAATTTCCAAAAAGCTCTCAGGCCTATTATCAGTTGGGAACTTTGCAGGATCGCATGAATTTAAAATCTGAAATGGTGCTCAGCATGAAAAAGGTCATAGAAATCGAACCTGAACATTCGCAGGCATTGAATTATCTGGCCTACACTTGGGCAGAAACCGGAAAAGATCTTGAGCTTGCTGAAACATACGCTCGTAAGGCAGCCGCAAAAGAAGAGGGCGACGCATTTATTCTTGATACGTTGGGCTGGGTCCTTTTCAAAAAAGGAAAATTCAGCGAAGCCGTGATGGTTCTCGAAAAAGCCCATTCTATGCAACCTGATGTAAGCATTATAGCCGAGCACTTAGGTGATGTTTACATTAAGCTCAATATGCACAGTAAAGCCCGATTGTTGTTTTTAAAGGCCGTCGAAGGTGAAGAAAATACAGCGCGAAAAGATGAAATCAATTCTAAGCTTACCCAGGTCGAAAGCGATCTCAAAAACCTGAGACTGCCGTCTTCAATCGATCCCGGTTTAAAAAAAGATGTATCACCGTAAGGGCAAAAACCAGTTTCCAATCCGAACTGAGCCAAGGCACCATCGAAAAAATAAAGATCATCAGCGAGATCTTAATGAATTCGCTTCGGCGCATTTTAACGGAGTGCAGTGAGTCTTCAAGAGTTGCGATCAGCTTGAAATCGTTTTTTTCGAAAAAGAAATAAGTAAAAACCACTTGAAAACAAAGAAGAAAGCTTAAGCCTAGTAAGATCACTGAGGCCATAGCGAGAAACAAATGCTGATTTTCGCGAATATAGATCGGCATAAACGACGAAACTCCACCCCAGAAAAGAAACAGTGGAACTGAAACCAGAAATAATTTCAAAGCCCCCGATTGGGAGCGACGAGAAATTTCTAATCCGTGAATCAACAATGCTAGTTGAAGCAAAGCCGCAAGTGCAAGCAAAGCGCCCCCGGGCGTCTGAGCAACTTTCAGAACTAAACAGGCAATAACGAAAAGTATAAGGTGACGTGATTTTAATTGCATTTAGCGGCTATGTTATCCTTAAATAGGAATGTGAACAAAGAAAATCGAATTTCATTTCTTGAATCAGTTAAGTTAATTTTTGTTCCGGCGGTTTTATTATTTCTCGTATCTGGTTGTGCAACCACCGAAAATCAAAAATCCATTTCAGATAATGAAGCCGTATTGATCCAGTCAAAAGCAATGATTAAAGATCAAAATGAATCTAATACGGTTAAAATTGAAATCGCTTTGCTACCGCGAAAAGCGATTCGCCTCGAAATCACCGGTTCACTCGGAATTTCTGTGGCCAGTGTTTTATTAACCCCTTCAGAAATTTCTTATGCGATACATACGACTAAGCAATATGCCACCGGTCCGTTTAATGAAAAATCTCTTTACCCTATATTCAGAAAAAATATAGATCCGCGTATTTTATGGCGGATCATTAATAATCAGCCGATGACGAATTTAAATTTAAAATGTTCAATGACGGGTGATATGAAACCCTCAAAGTGTGAAGCTACCGATGGCACCACTATTAAGTGGACCTATGATCAGCCCCCTTTCAAAAGGGTCGACTTCATAAGCAATAGGTTTGAGATGAGCTGGATTTTCCGCGACCAAAGTTTGCTCGGAAGTTACCAAAACGAGACTTTTGTATTGAAAAAACCGGATTCTTATCAAGAAATTATTATAAAATAATAGAAGTCGCTAACCGAAAAAACTCGGTGCATAATCATAGTTAACTAAGATTCATATAATTCTCATACTTTGAGTAATTAGATGAAAAGGAGTAGAGATGTCTTCAACCGTCAACTTCCGAACCCTGGTCGAAAAATGGCAAAGCCAAAACTCAACTGTCGCCACTCACTGGAGCGGAACGTTTCACGAGTATCTTGAGTTGGTTAAGGCCAACCCGAAAATAACCCGGAACGCCTATCAGAGAATGTACGATATGGTGGTTGAGTCGGGCACCGAAGAATATATCGATTTCAAAAAACACGTTGTTCGTTATAAATTTTTTGACGACACCGACAATGGCGGAAAAGACGCCGTCTTCGGTCTCGACGTACAGTTAATGAAATTGGTCAATGTGCTCAAGGCGGCCTCGCTGGGTTACGGCACCGAAAAAAGGGTTATTCTGCTTCATGGTCCGGTGGGTTCAGCCAAATCGACCATCTGCCGTCGACTAAAAAAGGGTCTCGAAGCCTATTCTAGAAGCGACAACGGAGCGCTGTTCACATTTGAATGGTTTGATGAAAGTGGAAAGCTTGATGGTCTCTTCGGTAAAGACGTTAAAATTTTCCCGTCTCCGATGAATGAAGAACCGCTTTTATTAATTCCGGAAGATATGCGTCCGGCGATTACCGACGAAATAAATCGCGGCCAGGACGGAAGCTTCCGTATGAAGATTGTCGGCGAGCTTTGTCCGCCATCTCGTTTTATTTTTAAATCTCTGATGGAAAAATATAACGGAGATTTTCTGAAGGTATTAACGCATGTAAAAGTTAAGCGCTTCTACATTTCTGAAGCCGACCGTGTCGGCATCGGCACATTCCAGCCCAAAGATGAAAAAAATCAGGATTCCACGGAGTTAACCGGCGACATCAACTATCGTAAAATTGCAGAGTATGGGTCAGACTCGGATCCGCGCGCCTTTAATTTTGACGGCGAGTTCAATGTGGCCAACCGGGGAATGATTGAGTTCGTCGAAGTGCTCAAGCTTGATGTGGCTTTCTTATATGATCTATTAGGTGCTTCGCAAGAACACCGCGTGAAACCGAAAAAATTTGCTCAGACCCATATTGATGAAGTGATCATCGGTCACACCAACGAACCCGAATACCGAAAACTGCAGGATAACGAGTTTATGGAAGCCTTGCGGGATCGTACAGTAAAAATAGATATTCCATACATTACGCGTTTAAAAGAAGAAGCCAACATTTACAAAAAAGATTTTAATTCGCAGAAATTGCGCGGAATTTCAATAGCTCCGCATACCATTGAAATTGCCGGGATGTGGGCCATTCTTACGCGGCTTGAAAAACCGAAAAAAGCAAACCTCACTCGCTTGCAAAAATTAAAACTCTATAACGGAAAAACATTGCCGAATTTCACTGAAGACAACGTTAAAGAATTACGCAAAGAAACAACCCGTGAAGGGCTCGACGGAATATCACCACGATATATTCAGGATAAGCTATCAAATGCACTGGTCATGGCCCAGCAGATGAACAAGGGTTCGGTGAATCCATTCATGGTCATGAACGAACTTGAAAGCGGCTTAAAGCATCACTCGTTGCTCTCAAACGATGAGCTGAAACAGGAATACCGCGAATTGTTGTCCGTAGTTAAGCAAGAGTATGAAGAAATAATTAAGTCCGAAGTGCAAAGGGCCATCAGCGCTGATGATGGCGCACTTCAACGCCTTTGTGCCAATTACATTGATAATGTAAAGGCCTACACTCAAAAAGAAAAAGTCAGAAACCAGTATACCGGCTCTGACGAGGAACCGGATGAGCGTTTAATGCGTGCGATTGAAGAAAAAATCGAAATTCCTGAATCCCGCAAAGATGATTTCAGACGCGAGATCATGAATTACATCGGTGCGCTGGCCATTGACGGTAAGAAATTCAACTACAAAATGAATGATCGATTGCATAAGGCCCTCGAACTGAAGCTCTTTGAAGATCAGAAAGACAGCATCAAACTCACTTCATTGGTGAGCTCTGTGGCCGACAAAGACACTCAGGAAAAAATTGATATCGTTAAATCGAGATTAATCAAAGATTTCGGTTACGACGAAATTTCTGCCACCGATGTTCTACATTATGTAGCCAGTATTTTTGCTCGAGGAGACGTTAAAAATAAATAGCCGCGGCATCGGGGCTTAACAGCAAAAGCGAGATTTAAATGTCGATACGTGAAGATCAGAGCCGTTTTAAAAGTATCATCAAAGGAAAAGTCAGAGATGACTTTAAGAGATACGTTACGAACGGCGAACTTATCGGCAGACGCGAAGACGAATTTGTAAAAATTCCGATTCCTCGAATTGATATTCCAACTTTCCGTTATGGACCAAAGCAAAATGAAAAGGGTGTCGGTCAAGGTGAAGGGGAAGCCGGCGAAGGCTCTGGCCAATCCGGCAGCGGAAAGGGCGAAGCCGGCGATCAGTCCGGAGAGCACATGATCGAAGTGGAAATTTCGATGGAAGAATTGGCCGATATTCTGGGCGAAAAACTTGAGCTTCCGCGAATTCAGCCCAAGGGCGCAAAAAATATTGAAACCGAAAAAAATAAATATTCTGGCATTGCACCGGTGGGGCCCGAAGGGCTGCGCAAGTTTAAACAAACTTACAAAAAGGCACTTTCACGTTACATTTCTTCAGGTACATATAATCCCGACGACCCGGTTATTATTCCAATCAGGCGCGACTATCAGTACCGCTCAATCAAAAAAGCTCCACAACCGCATACGAAAGCAGTTGTTATCTATATGATGGACGTTTCAGGCTCGATGGGCGATGAGCAAAAAGAAATCGTCAGGCTTGAGTCGTTCTGGATCAACACTTGGCTTAAGAAACATTACAAAGGCTTAGATACCCGCTTTATTATTCACGATGCCTCGGCAAAAGAAGTCGATGAAAATACTTTTTTTAAGACGAGCGAATCCGGCGGAACGTTGATCAGTTCAGCTTACAAACTATGTCAGCAGATCATTCAGGCCGATTACTCTACCAGTGAATGGAACATTTACCCGTTTCATTTCAGCGATGGCGATAACTGGAGCGGAGAAGACACCCGCATTTGTTTATCGTTACTGAAAGATTTTTTCTTACCCAATGTTAATGTTTTTTCTTATGGGCAAGTTGAAAGTAAATACGGCAGCGGGCAATTTCTGAAAGATCTGCAAAAGGAATTTACCAATGACGATCGATTGACTCTCAGTCAGATTGAAGGCCGCGATAAAATTTTGTCTTCTATAAAAGATTTTTTAGGTAAGGGAAAATAGCGATGGCAAATTTAACTTTGGAACTTGAGGCAGAGCGTAAAAAAATCTGTAAAATCGCAAAAGAATGTGGCCTTGACGGTTTTGAAACTATTTTTGAATTGATTAATTACGATCAGATCAGTCAGATCGCTTCTTACGGGGGTTTTCCCGTTCGTTATCCACATTGGAAATTTGGAATGGAGTACGAACAGCTTTCAAAATCCTATGAATACGGCCTTTCAAAGATTTATGAAATGGTTATTAATACCGATCCTTGTTACGCCTATCTTATGGAAGGCAATTCCATGATGGATCAGAAGCTCGTCATGGCCCATGTATACGGCCACTGTGATTTTTTTAAAAATAATATTTGGTTTTCGAATACCAATCGCAAAATGATGGATCAGATGGCCAATCATGCAACGCGCATTAAGCGGTATATCGACCGACACGGCTATGACCAGGTTGAAAAATTCATTGATACCTGTCTGAGTCTTGAGAACCTGATCGATCGGCATAGTATTTTGAATACGCCACAGAACATGACCGAAGAAAAACTGCACACCGAAAACAGGGATTTTCTTTTCAAAGTCGACAAACCCTACATGCAGCACTACATCAATCCGCCGCAATATGTAGCTGATCAAAAAGAAAAGCAGAATGCAAAAAATATGCAAAAAGTGCAGTTTCCGGCAAGCCCGGTTCGTGATGTACTTTCTTTTCTGATGCATTATGCGCCGCTTGAAGACTGGCAACAGGACATCCTTTCAATTGTCAGAGATGAATCATATTACTTTGCCCCGCAGGGAATGACAAAAACCCTTAATGAGGGGTGGGCCTCGTACTGGCACTCACATATGATGACCCGACACATTCTCAATGATTCTGAAATCATCG